>CAMGCA010000041.1 GCA_946011705.1 uncultured Clostridia bacterium
ATACAATATCCTTCTCCCAAGATAATTGGAGAAAAAAGTGATTGTGGCACAAGCAGTTTTTCACCGCTATTGTTCTACATCGCAACCCCTTCCCAAGCTATTGACGCCGTCTCCCAATGTGATATAATACAGGAAAGCAAAATGCAGACGCAATCAAGCCCATGGCTTGACAAGCGCCTGCATTTTCCGTTTCTTGAGAAAGGAGCCATGCTGTAAGCAACAGATCATCCGCCCATCCACAACTGCACCTTAAAATTTTATATCGAACCGGAGGGAACAACCAGCTTGGGCCGCAAGAAGAAGCTCATCAACAATTCCGGTATTCCGCAGCACGAAATCGAGCACATCGCCCGGTGTATCCTGCCTGACCTCCTCGCCTACTACGAAAGCGAAGAAGGCCAGCAGGAGTTCCGGGAATGGCAGGCTCAGCGTGAAGCGGAAAAGGCGGAAGGAAAGGTAGGGAAAAGCAAGTAAGCAATCGCACAGGGTGCCGCCAGTTTGGCGGCACCTTTTCTCATGCAGCAGGCACTCCACTCACGCATTTCGGGGGTGAAAAAGCGGCTGATAGTAAGGCTTCTTGGACACTTTTTTGATCTGGGAATACAATTCCCTTCGGATGCTCAAAAACGGCATTCTAAATGTGTGAATCCCCAAATTCTGTCCATCGTTCCTTCCGTATCATTTTTGAAAGAATGAATGATTGATAGAAACAGTAGAGGTCAGTTTTCAAACGGATGATACTCCGTCACACTTCTCAAATACTCCCGAACATCCCCATGGAACAGCAGGTTCACATAGTCAACTGGCGCATTGTACACCAGCCATTCCAGTTCGCTGCTTTCGTACATATTCCGGGCAACCTCGGCATCCACCAAAGTGCAATCGATGGAGATCATACTTCCATCGGCGTATTTGATCTCAACGCGGGCGGTGTCGATATTGAACGCACAAGAAATTACTTTCTTATCCATAACAGTGTCCTCCTAAATCTGTTTCTTTTTTCTCGGCCCTCTGGGCTTTGATTCCGGTCGCTTGATGACACCGTTTCGGAAATGGGTGTCCTCGAACTTGCCAAAGAAAATAAATAATCCGAACCCGTCTCCCACAGGGAAAACTAGGTTCGGATTATATTGGTTTGGTGCGGGCGACAGGACTCGAACCTGCACGCTTTCACAGAGGAACCTAAATCCACCGAGTCTACCAATTCCACCACGCCCGCATATTCTTTTGTGCCTCTGATTTTTACACGGAGAGGTATCCGAGGTGGGGCATTTTGCCTGATCCACGATTTATAAAAACAGGTAAACCTGCTTTTTGAACCGATTGCACAACATATTATCGGGTTGACCACAAAATGAAGTCAATTTTTTTGACATCCGTAATATTTGTGCCGGGAAACTGCTGATTGAACACGGCAAGCTTTTTGATCGCTTCGTCGGTTTTATACCAATCACAAATCTTCTGGTACAGCTGTATTGTTTTCTGAAGCCTGTCTTTTTCGTAGGAATATGGTGTGCGAAGCCCCAGATTTTGCAAGACAAACTTATCCCATATAGGCATATTGGGATTAACTGTTGCCAGAAGTTTGCTACTAAACGACGCGTGGATAGAACCTGTTTCCTGATACAGGTAAGTCACAGTATCTTCAAAAGAAAGATCCTGATTATTCTTGTTCTTTTCCAAATATGTGTAATAGCTTGCATAGAAGCTGGTCGGCCTTTGCCGCATTCGGTAGAAGCCATTGAAAGTCCTCTGAAATTCAACATCGGATGAAACATCGGTTTCGTGGACACGCTTCATAATCCAGTTGTATTTCTCTATACCAATTTCTACCCTGTCTAAAATCGTCTCCATAGAAAAACCTTCCCTAAGGTGACAACACCCAAATCCAAAGAGGCTGCCAATTCCACCATGTCTGCTTTGGATTTTTATTGTACCACGGGGGCGGGGCATTGTCAATAAAAGGCTTACGGGGGAAATTCGTGGCAAATCGTACAATTTCTTTTCCTTTCGCCCTTGACATTTTGGCAGGGTGCTTGTAAAATAAGCTAGGTATGGTGTACGCTGCCGGGGGACACCCCGCGCGTTTCATTTTTATCCGGCTTAGCCGGGGTATGCGTTTTACGCCCATAGCTGGCGTTTTGCTTTTTCAATTTGCCGGGTGATTGACTTGGTTGGTTGTTTTTGAAGTTTTTTATATGGGTATTTGCTCCTCCGCTTCTGCGACTATTATTTTAGATGGAGGTGTGCAGCAATTTTTTGGAATGGGTACAGATCATTTTTACCGTCCTGGGTCTGCTGGCGTGTCTGGCTGCGGGCTTTGGCATTGGCATTGTCTACCGCAAGAAGGTCGCCGAGCGGGAGATCGGCTCCGCCGAGACGGAAGCCACCCGCCTGATCAACGAAGCCATCCGTGCCGGTGAAAACCGCAAGAAGGAAATGCTTCTGGAGGCCAAGGACGAAATCCATAAATCTCGCACAGAGTACGAAAAGGAAGTCAAGGAACGCCGCGCCGAGCTGAGCAAGCAGGAGCGCCGTCTGGAACAGAAGGAATCCACCCTCGACAAGAAGACCGAGGCTTTTGAGCGCAAGGAGGAGGAGCTGGCCAAAAGGCTCCAGAAGGTTTCCGAGACCCAGGCGCAGGTGGATTCCGTCCGTCAGGAGCAGCTTGCCCAGCTGGAAAAAATCTCCGGATTGACCCAGGATCAGGCCAAGGAGTACCTGCTGAAAAGCATTGAAGACGAGGTTCGTCACGAGGCTGCCGTGAAGATCAAGGAGATCGAGCAGCAGCTCAAGGATGAGGCCGAGGAAAAGGGCCGGGAGATCATTGCCACCGCCATCCAGCGCTGTGCCGCCGACCACGCTGCCGAAACCACCGTCTCCGTGGTCACCCTGCCCAACGATGAGATGAAGGGCCGGATCATCGGCCGTGAGGGCCGGAATATCCGCACCCTGGAGACTATCACCGGCGTTGACCTGATCATCGACGATACCCCTGAGGCAATTACCGTATCGAGCTTCGATCCCGTCCGCCGGGAGGTTGCCCGCCTGGCGCTGGAGAAGCTCATCGTGGACGGCCGCATCCACCCCACCCGCATCGAGGACATGGTGGAAAAGGCCCGGAAGGAAGTGGACCGCACCATCAAGGAAGAGGGCGAGCGGGCCTGCTACGAAACCGGCGTCCACAACCTGAACCCCGAACTGGTGAAGATTCTGGGCCGTCAGAAATACCGCACTTCTTATGGTCAGAACGTGCTGAACCACTCCATCGAGGTGGCCCACATCGCCGGCCTCATGGCCGCGGAGCTGGGCGTTGACGTCGCCATGGCAAAGCGGGCAGGTCTTCTGCACGATCTGGGCAAGTCTATTGACCATGAGGTGGAGGGCAGCCATGTGCAGCTGGGCGCGGATCTGGCCCGGAAGTACAAGGAGAACCCTGTCATCGTCAACGCCATCGAGGCCCACCACGGGGATGTGGAGCCCAAGACCGTCATTGCCGTGCTGATTCAGGCCGCGGACGCCATCTCCGCCGCCCGTCCCGGCGCCCGACGCGAGAACGTGGAGAACTATATCCGCCGCCTGCAGAAGCTGGAGGAGCTCACCGGCTCCTACCCCGGCGTGGACAAGGCCTACGCCATTCAGGCTGGCCGGGAGGTGCGCATCATGGTCAAGCCCGAGGTGGTGTCCGAGGACAATATGATTTTGCTTGCCCGGGATGTAGCCAAGAAGATCGAGGCCGAGCTGGAATACCCCGGCCAGATCAAGGTCAACGTCATCCGGGAAACCAAGGCTGTGGAATACGCCAAATAATCAGAATCCCTCCGAGAAATCGGAGGGATTTTTTGCGTGTGATTGTAGGGCGGAGTCATGACTCCGCCGACCAGCTGATTGGATTGCCGATGTGAATTTTGGAACGCAATGCCTATCCATTCATCGAAGTCATTACATTATCATGGTGCTTCGGCGGGGTCATGACATAAGCCCTACGAATGCTGTTTCTCGGTTGTTCATAGTTTCCTGCTTTACTTTCCGGCGCAAATCGGCTAAAATACCCCCAAAGGAGGGATGCGGTATGTTTGACGATCCCCGGAAAAGCCTGCACCGGATCGAGGATGAGCTGCTGGACGAGGAGCTGGAGGATATTCTCTACGGTGACGAGGAAAACGAAGACGAATATGAGGAGGAATACCGCCAGCCCCGGGCCCGAAAGGGTGGACGGCGTGATTTTCACCGGGCGGTCTATGAGGACGAGGATGATGACGAGGACCGCTACATGATTCTTCCGAAGAAAAAGGGCATCAAGGGTCTGGTGTTTCTGGCGGTGCTGGAAATCATCGCGATTCTTGCGGTGCTGGGATGGTGGCTGCAATGGCTGATTTGAACCCCGTGGGGCGGTCTGCCCCCACGCCCTCCGGGCGGATGCACCTTGGAAATGTGTTCGCCGCCCTCATCGCCTGGCTGTCCGTGCGGAGCCGGGACGGAGAAATGGTGCTGCGGATGGAGGACCTGGACACCCAGCGCACCAGCGTGGCGTTTGCCGAAATCCTCCGGGAGGACCTTGCGTGGCTGGGTCTTGACTACGATCGGGAAACCCCGCCCCAAAGCCGGAGAACTGCCGCCTATAACGGCTATTTCGAAAAGCTGCGGGAAATGGGCCTGCTCTACCCCTGCTACTGCACCCGCAGTCAGCTGCACAGTGTCAATGCCCCCCACCTGTCCGACGGCACCTACGTCTATCCCGGCACCTGCCGGAATCTGACGGATGCCCAGCGGCGGGCCTTTGACCGGGCGCCCGCTTGGCGGGTAAAAGTGCCGGACAAAACCTGGACGGTGGAGGACAGGGTGCAGGGAACCTACACCTGCAACCTTTCTACAGACTGCGGCGACATGGTGGTGCGCCGGGCCGATGGGGTCTACGTCTACCAGCTGGCCGTCACCGTGGACGACGGGGAAGCGGGGGTCACGGAGGTGGTTCGGGGTATGGATTTGCTCAGCTCCGCCCCCCGGCAGATGTACTTGCAGGAGCTGTTCGGCTTTCCCCACCCGGTATACGCCCACGTTCCCATGCTGCTGGCCTCCGACGGACGGCGGCTTTCCAAGCGGGACAGAGACCTTGACCTTGGGGTACTGCGGCAGCGGATCACCCCGGAGACCCTGATCGGCACGCTGGCCTTTGCGTCCGGCCTCATCGATCAAAATGTGCCGTTTTCTGCAAGGGAGCTGGCGAAGGAATTTTCGGGGGAGAAGCTGAACGGGGACAGTATCTTTTTGGATGCGGCATCGCTGTGGTGACAGCCCCCGCCCTACATTCCCTCGGAGTAGGGATTGCGTCCGCCGCTTCGGGGCTTCCCGGAGCGGCGGTTTTGATACATAAGCCTTTCCTTATCGTTCCCATAAAGCCTTGTTTATCAACATTTTTTCCTGCTGTCAGCCTGAAATGGCACCGCAAAATACGATAAAAAGATACTGAAAAATCGAAAAAATCTATTTACAATTTATTCGCCTTGTGTTAATATGTATGCGGTGGAGGTTGGGACAAATACCCGCCTCGCCGAATGATTGTTTTTAACCAACCGTCTGCCATTGACGCCGTTGGTCTAAAAATAGCGTCTGGATGGGATTTCCCGTCCGCTTCAAATCCATTTCTACGGAGGTAACAACATAATGGCTCAAAAAGTTCAGTTTGTAGAGACTGTTCTGCGTGACGCGAACCAGTCTCTGATCGCCACCCGGCTGCCCTTCGACAAGTTCGAGCCCATGCTCTCCACCATCGATAAGGTGGGCTACTATGCCATCGAGTGCTGGGGCGGCGCCACCTTCGACGTGTGCCTGCGCTATCTGAACGAGGATCCCTGGGAGCGTCTGCGCAAGATCCGCGCCGCCGTGCCCAACACCAAGCTGCAGATGCTGCTGCGCGGTCAGAACGTGCTGGGTTACTCCCACTACCCCGATGATTTCGTGAAGCTGTTCGTGCAGAAGGCTGTGGAGAACGGCATCGACATCATCCGTATCTTCGACGCTCTGAACGACGTGAACAACCTGAAGGTCGCCATGGAGGCCACCATCAAGGCTGGTGCCATCGCTTCCGGCACCATCTCCTACACCACCAGCCCCGTCCACACCCACAAGAAGTATGTGGAGATGGTCAAGGAGCTGAAGGAAATGGGCGCTGCCACCATCTGCATCAAGGATATGGCTGGCATCATGGGCCCCCAGGAGGCTTACGATCTGGTTTCCGCCATTAAGGACGCTGTCCCCGAGCTGCCCATCGACCTGCACACCCACTCCACCACCGGTCTGGCCTTCATGACCTACCTGAAGGCTGTGGAAGCCGGCGTGGACATCATCGACACCGCCATCTCCCCCTTCTCCGGCGGCACCAGCCAGCCCGCTACCGAGACTCTGGCCTACGCCCTGCGTCAGCTGGGCTATGAGGTCGATCTTGACGACAAGATGACCAAGAAAATGGCCGACTACTTCAAGACCGTCCGCGACGGCTACATCGCCGACGGCACCCTGATGCCCAAGTCCATGGCTACCGATACCCAGTGCCTGACCTACCAGATTCCCGGCGGTATGCTTTCTAACCTGCTGAGCCAGCTGAAGCAGATGAACGCCCTGGATCGTCTGGACGAGGCTCTGCTGGAGACCCCCAAGGTCCGCGAGGACATGGGCTATCCTCCTCTGGTCACTCCCACCTCTCAGATGGTCGGCGTGCAGGCTGTTACCAACGTCCTGCAGGGCGAGCGCTACAAGAAGGTCTCCAAGGAGATCAAGGCTTACTGCCGCGGCGAGTACGGCCGTACCCCCGCTCCCATCAACCCCGAGATTCAGAAGCTGATCCTGGGCGACGAGAAGCCTCTGGAGGGCCGCTACGCAGACACCCTGGCTCCCGTTGTGGAGAAGGCCCGGGCTGAGCTGGGCGATCTGGCCAAGTCCGACGAGGATGTGCTCAGCTACATCGCCTTCCCCAACCTGGCCGAGAAGTTCCTGGAGGAGCGCAAGGCCAAGGAGGAGAACGCGGCGACTTACACCATCGTCGAGTGCTAAGGAGGTAACATTATGATGTTAGCTTCTCCCCTGGACGGTATCGGCGTTCTGGATGCCGCTATCGTCGCTGTGCTGGGCTACGCCGTGGTGTTCTTCGGCCTGATCCTGCTGATGATCGTGATTATGGTCATGGGCAATATCTTCATCGCCAAGGACAAGAAGCGTGAAGCGCTGAACGCTGCCGCCAAGGCCACCATCGCTTCCGTTCCCGTCGCTACCCCCGCCGCTTCCACTGCTCCCGCCGCAACAGCTCCCGGCTCCGCCGGCAAGCTGAAGCTCTACGATGTGGAGCCCAAGACTGCCGCCATGCTCATGGCCATCGTGGCCGATAAGATGGGCAAGCCCCTCAATGAGCTGCGCTTCATTTCCATCAAGGAGGTCAAATAATCATGAAATACAAAGTGACCCTGAACGGCCGCACCTATGAGGTGGAGGTCGAAGCCGGCAAGGCCATGCTGCTGGACGAGTATGAAGCCATTGCCCCCGCTGCTCCCGCGCCTGCCGCTGCCCCTGTGGTTGCCGCTCCCGCCGCGGCTCCCGCTCCCGCTGCTGCCCCTGCCGCTGCCGCTCCCGTGGCCGGTGAGGCTGTCAACGCTCCCATGCCCGGCAACATCCTGAAGGTCAACGTCACCGTCGGTCAGGCCGTGAAGGAAGGCGAGCTGCTGTGCGTACTGGAAGCCATGAAGATGGAGAACGAGATCTTCGCCCCCAAGGCCGGCACCGTTGCTCAGGTTCTGGTTTCCAAGGGCTCCACCGTTGACACCGGCGCTACTCTGGTCGTCCTCAACTAAGGAGGATAGCCATGATCAATGTTGGTGAAATTCTGTTAAATCTTTGGCAGGGTTCCGGCTTCAATGCCATTTTCTCCGGTTTCACCACCGGCGGCTGGCAGAACCTGGTGATGCTGATCATCGCCTGCGTGCTGCTGTACCTGGGCATCGTGAAGAAGTTCGAGCCGCTGCTGCTGGTAGGTATCGCCTTCGGCTGCCTGCTTTCTAACCTGCCCCTGGGCGGCCTGTACCACCAGGAGCTGTGGACGAACTTCATGGACGAGACCAGCGAGTTCTACCACAGCTACGGCGAGATCATGCGCCACGGCGGTCTGCTGGATATCTTCTACATCGGCGTTAAGACCAGCCTGTACCCCTGCCTGATCTTCATGGGCGTGGGCGCCATGACCGACTTTGGCCCCCTGCTGAGCAACCCTAAGTCCCTGCTGCTGGGCGCCGCTGCCCAGATGGGCGTGTTCGTTGCCTTCTTCGGCGGCATCTGCCTGGGCTTCACCGGCTCCGAGGCTGCCTCCATCGGCATCATCGGCGGCGCTGACGGCCCCACCGCCATCTTCCTGACTTCTAAGCTGGCTCCCCATCTGTTGGGTGCCATCGCTGTGGCAGCTTATTCCTACATGGCCCTGATTCCTCTGATTCAGCCCCCCATTATGAATCTGCTGACCAATGCCGAGGACCGGAAGATCAAGATGGTTCAGACCCGTGTGGTGTCCAAGACCGAGAAGATCATCTTCCCCATCATGGTCGTCATTTTCGTGGCTCTGCTGCTGCCTGACACCGCCCCTCTGATCGGCTGCCTGATGCTGGGCAACCTGTTCAAGGAGACCGGCGTGACTGACCGTCTGTCCGACACCGTGCAGAACGCCCTCATGAACATCGTCACCATTCTGCTGTCCACCGCTGTGGGCGCTACCATGGTCGGCTCCACCTTCCTGACTGCCAACACCCTGAAGATCGTTGTTCTGGGCGTTGTGGCCTTTGGCATCTCCACCGCCGGCGGTCTGCTGGGCGGCAACGTGATGTGCAAGCTCACCGGCAAGAAGGTCAACCCCCTGATCGGCTCCGCCGGCGTGTCCGCAGTGCCCATGGCAGCCCGTGTTTCCAACGTTCAGGGCCAGAAGGCCAACCCCTCCAACTTCCTGCTGATGCACGCCATGGGTCCCAACGTGGCCGGCGTTATCGGCTCCGCCATTGCCGCCGGCTTCCTGCTGAGCGTCTTTGGTTAATGAAGGCAAAGCCTCCGGCTAAGCCGCAAGGTCATCTAGTTAAAAATGCTGGACTCCACATTTCCTGTGAAGTCCAGTATTTTTTTGCGAAATGACATTGGCCAAAACGGGGTGGTTTTTGGGCGTTTGCGGATAAATGTGACATATTTCAAATCTGAACGGGGCGATGGGGGCAAGCCCCCGCCCTACGGGAATCCTTAAGGCAACACCGCACAAGTGCCACAATCCGCATTATACAACAGGTGCCAAATCCGTGACTTCAACCGTCAGATCGAAGAATTCCGCCACATGGATAGTTTCCACAGTTGTAGTGCCCTCAACAGCAGGAACCGCAGCATCATACGCAATGGCGGCGCCGCTCCCTTCGGCGGGAATGACAGGGTGCTGAGAATCTCCCAGTCCGCGATTGCGCACCGGAATCAACACCGAAATCGATTTCTTCGGAAATGCTATTTACTTTTCTGTAACAATCGTGTATAGTTACTTTGAACAGAGTAGGAGATCCCGCGTAAAGTGCCACCGGGACGGGGAGTTTGCCCGGAGGACGAAGGATGCTTTTCCACGATGGGATCACCGCACCCGCTGTTGCATATGGGAGTGTCTCCTCTATGTGGCAACGATACTCGGTCGGGCAATGGTTCGGCGAGAAATTATGTCAACCGTTGCCACAAAAAAGGAGGCATTTTTATGCGAAAAATTCAGAAAAGCACCACTCTCTATCCCAATCCCTTCTCCAAAGCTTACTGGCACGACGCCGTCATGGAGCTGAAGGACACCAAAATGCTGGTCATTGCCGCACTGATGATCGCCCTGCGGGTGAGCATGAAGTGGACGGTGATTCCGCTGGCTCCCAACCTGAACATCAACGTAGGCGCGCCCCTCATCAACGCCATGGGTGCCATGATCTTTGGACCGGTGGTGGCGGCGCTGGCTGCCTGCGTGTCGGATCTGGCAGGCTACCTGCTGTTCCCCCAGGGCGGCGTGTACTTCCTGCCCTATATGTTCGTGGAGGTGGCCGGCAGTGTGCTGTTTGCCCTGTTCTTCTACCGGGCGAAAATCACCGTCACCCGGGTCATTCTGGCCCGGTTCTCCATGGATCTGTTTGTGAACATCATCCTCAACTCCCTGGTGTCCATGTGGTACTATGCGGCGATTATGGGTAAGTCCTACGCCTTCATGATCCTGCCCGCCGTCATCAAGAATCTGTGCCTGTTCCCCATCGAGTCCTTCCTG
>CAMGCA010000042.1 GCA_946011705.1 uncultured Clostridia bacterium
GACCCCAGCCGATATCGTCATGGCAGCGCAGGTAGTTGAGGAAGACGTACTGCGTCGGCAGCGCGAACACCTTATCCAGCTGCTCCCGCAGGAGAGTGGTGTCCCGGGTGGCCACGGTGTGCCAAGTGGTAGCCATGGTGGTCACATTGTAAAGCATATGGCACTCGGGCTTCTCCACGGTGCCGAAGTAGGGAACCACCTTGCTCGGCTCCATGACCACCTCGCCCAGCAGCAGCACGCTGGGGCAGACGATCTCCCCGATCATGCGCATCATGCGCACGATGGTGTGCACCTGCTTGAGGTTCCGGCAGGAGGTGCCCAGCTCCTTCCAGATGTAGGGCACCGCGTCGATGCGGATAATATCGATGCCCCGGTTGGCAAGGTAGAGGAAATTGGCCATCATCTCATTGAACACCCGGGGGTTGCGGTAGTTTAAGTCCCACTGGTAGGGATAGAAGGTGGTCATGACGTAATGGCCGCACTCGGGAAGCCATGTGAAGTTGCCGGGGGCTGTCGTGGGGAACACCTGGGGCACGGTCTGCTCGTAGCGGTCGGGAATCTCCCGATTGTTGAAGAAGAAATAACGGCTCATGTACTCGCCTTCGCCGTTTCTTGCCCGCTGTGCCCACTCGTGATCCTCGCTGGTGTGGTTCATGACAAAGTCCATGCAGACCTGAATGCCCTTTTCGTGGCAGGCTTCGGTGAGGTCTTCCAGATCCTCCATAGTACCCAGAGTCGGCTGCACCTTGCGGAAGTCCTTCACGGCGTAGCCGCCATCGCTGCGCTCCGGCACGGTGTCCAGGAAGGGCATCAGGTGGATGTAGTTTACGTTGCTCTTTTGCAGGTAGGGCAGCTTTTCTTTGACGCCGTTGATGGTGCCGCCGCACTTGTCGATGTTGACCAGCAGGCCCCCCCGATCAGTGCGGCGGTACCAGTTGGGATCGGCCTCCTTTTTGCGGTCGATGGCCTTCAGACCGGCGCTGCGCGCTTCGTAGAATTTCCGCAGGTACTCAATCAGTTCAAAGAACATGGAGCCGTTGTTGTAAAGCTCCATATACAGCCACCGCAGCTCGTCGTGGTGCTTTTGCAGTCTGCTTTCAAATTCCGCAATTACTTTCTTACGCATAGATGCCCTCCTATTCCTGCAGACAGGAGAAATATCATGGGATTTCCCCTGATTTAACCCGTGTTATCCGTCGTGAAACGTTTTATGCAATTTATATAGCACGACTTTTTCTCCCTGTCAACGAACTTTTTGATTGGGAATTCAATTTTGTAGATAGTGCATAATCATGAGCTTTAATTCCCGGCATTTTGATGAAAGATCGGTATTATTATGCATTCCTTCGGAAAAGGCCTTTTCATTTTTCAGAATCGTGCTATAATTAAAATAAGAATAACGTTTCACGCAGGAGGTAGAAACCACCATGAATTCAGGTAACGCGCCAACCATGAAGGATGTAGCCAGAGAGGCGGGGGTTTCTCTTGGCACCGTGTCCAAAGTCATCAACGGTATCCCCGTGGGCGAGCAGTACCGCAGAAAGGTGGAAGCTGCCACCAAAAAGCTGGGCTATCAGGTGAACAACTACGCCCGGGGCCTGAAAACCAACAAAACCAACTGCGTGGCGCTGGTCATGCCTTCTCTGCGCCACCCCTTCTTCGCGGCGCTCACCGACGAGCTGACCAGCTGCCTCATGCGTATCGGTTACCGCAGCCTGCTCATGACCACCAACTACGATTCCACGGCGGAAAAGCACTGCTTTCAGCTTGCCCAGCAGAATAAGATCGACGGAATCATCGCCCTGTCCTACAGTCCCAATCTGGAGGTGGACGATTCTGTTCCCGTGGTCACCATAGACCGCCATTTTTCCGCGGGCATCCCCTGTGTGTCTTCGGACAATAACCGGGGCGGCGAGCTGGCTGCGGAGAAGCTCATTGCGCTTGGATGCAGGAACCTGCTCTTTTTCCGCATTGGCCCCAATATCTACGGCGAAGCGGACAAACGCGGTCCCGGCTTTGAGAACGCCTGCCGTATGGCAAAGGTACCGTACCAGAGCCTGTATCTCAGCGACGCCGACACCGAAGCCCCCTTCTTCCGATTCCTGGAGGAGCACATTCAGGACGGAAAACTGGAATTTGACGGCATTTTCTGTAATACCGACGGGCTTGCCGTCCGGGTTTGCGAGTTCCTGCGAAGCAAAGAAATTCGCATCCCGGAGGATGTGCAGATTATTGGCTACGATGGCATCGTGGATTTTGCCACCGGGCGCTACATCTGCTCCACCATCGTCCAGCCAGTTTCGGAAATGGCGCAGACCGCTGTCAAATCTCTGCTGAGCGGAGACAGCGCGCTTTCTCCCGCCAATATTTCCCTGCCGGTATATTTTGCCCCCGGCGGAACGACCAGAGAATAATTTACGGCGCAGACTGAAGCTGTTCAGTCTGCGCCGGTTTCGATTGTGCCTGAATTCGCATCGTTCACGGTTCCGCCCAGAACCATAGCTTTGAAGCGTACATTACCGGATTAAAACCATCCTTCGCAAAATACGCCACGGTACAGATTCCGCGTGAGGCCGCCCCTTCATTTTTTCATCAGCTTCTGAACCCCCGCCGCGTCCAGCTCTTTCCATCATAGCCGATTCTCCCGGAAATCCCGGCGGTACTGGGAGGGGGTAACATTCTCGTTTTTCTTGAACACCTTGGTAAACACCCGGTAGTCGCCGTAGCCGCACTGCTCCGACACCTCCGCCACCGGCAGGTCGGTGGTCAGCAGCAGCTTTTTCGCCCGCTCCATGCGGATGCCCGTGAGGTAGGCCAGGAAGCCTACGCCGATCTCGCTCTTGAACAATTGGCTGATATACTGGGGATTCAGGTGGAATTCCTCCGACAGGACGCCAAGGCTCACATCCTCCCCCATGTGCTCCTGCAAATACCGGGTAATGGAGGTAATGGTTCGGCCCTCCTGGGCTTCCGGCTCCGGGGTCTCCAGCACCCGCCGCTCAAACAGGGAGATTTTCAGGGTGTCGATACAGCCGCCGAATTCCTCATAATTCACGGGCTTTAGAATGTAGTCCGTGATTTGCAGCCGCAGGGCCTGCTGGCAGTAGGAAAAATCGTCGTAGCCAGACACGATGACGAAAGCGATATCAGGGTGCTTTACCCGGCTGAGCTGGATGACCTTCAGGCCGTTCATAATGGGGATGTTGATATCCATAATGACGATATCCGGCTTCAGGGAATCGATTTTTCCAAGGGCCTCCATGCCATCGGCGGCCTCGCCCACCACCTGGCAATCGTGGGCCTCCCAGTCAAAGAGCCGCTTGAAGCCCTCCCGGATCATAATTTCATCGTCAACCAGCAAAACCTTCAGTTTTTTCACAGCGCTTCCTCCTCTTGAACAGACAGCAGCAGATGGGCCGTCAATCCACCCGTTTTATTTTCCGTATAGCTCAGGCCGCAGTCCCGGCCGCACAGGAGCTTGATCCGCTTCTGCACATTGAGAACGCCGATGCTGTTGCCCTCCAGCTTGGCGGGGGTTCTGGCGTAGTTGCGGAGCATGGCTTCCACACGGTCTTTTTCTCCCGGGGCAAAGCCCGTGCCGGTATCGCAGACCTGAATCTCCATCTGTGTTTCCTTGACCTTCAGCGCGGATATCTTGACAAGCCCCTCATAGCCCTTATTTTTCAGGCCATGAAGCAGACTGTTTTCCACAATGGGCTGCAAAATGAAGTTGGGCACCAGGATTTCCGACAGGTCCGGGTCGATATCGTATTCCACCTGTAACTGGGGATACCGGCTGCACATCAGCTCCATGTAGGCTTCCAGCAGCTCCAGCTCTTCGTCCAGGGACACCATCTGCTTATTGCCCTTCACGCTGAGCCGGAAGAAGTCCACCAGCCGCATGAGCAGGTCCGCCACCTCCTTGTCCCCGCTGAGCTGGGCGCGGATGCGGATGGAATCCAGGGTATTATACAGGAAGTGGGGATTGATCTGGCTTTTCAGATACAGCATGGACATTCTCTGCTCGGTCAGTTCGCTGCGCAGAATGGCGGGGTTTTCCAGCGTCAGGTAGAAGGCCATGGTCATAAGGGTCAGTCCCATGCCGCTGATGAGCCAGGTAGGATTGACGGCCTGCAAAACCGTCACCCCCAGCTGGATGGTCAGCGCAAAAGCAATGACCCCCCGTTTCTTGGGGTCAAGATCCTTCCAGTTGCCCAGCAGCATTACCACGCAGAGGACCAAATAGTAGATCACGCTCAAGTAACACGCCACCACATGGATGCCGTCGGAATAGTTGCCCTGGGGCGTCTGGGCATAGTGGATGGGAAGCAGCAGATCTCCCGCCAGAGCCAGCATCAGGAAAAGTTTCGCCGCCCGGTCCAGCCGCCGGGGTCTTCCCGTTTCCTCCTCCACCAGAATGGAGATGTATTGATAGAAAAGAAACACCGCCAGCACCATGGAACCGATAAACGCCCGGTGGAGCTGGGCATTGAGAAGGGGCGGCACCGTATCCAGATGATTCACGGTATGGACCGTGGCGGCGTCAAACAGCAGGTGAATCTGCAAAACAATGAGCAGCAGGGAAAAGGTCTGGTGCAGAGCCGATTGCCTACGCTCGGCGGAAAAATACATATATCCCACCAGCACCAGAATCAGGAACAGGGCGATCTCCATTCGCAGCATGGGCGGTTTCCTCCAGAATGTCCTATTTAGGTAAAGGGAAATATTGCTGATTTAGCTGTCATTGCGAGGCGGGCGAAGCCCGACGTGGCAATCCGTTCTCCTTTTGGAAATGTTCGTCATCAAAGCGCGAAAAGGAATACGGATTGCCACACCAGTGACATCGGTCACTTACTTCGCAATGACACGGTTTTCTTAGTCAGTTAAAGCACAACATCCCTGAGTAGTTCCATTCGAGGGGCCCAAAGGATGTACGATAACTACCCAGTGTTCGTAACGCATTGGCAGGCCGCCCTGCGGCCCGCATTGTCAGCGGCGACTCGCCGCTAAAGGACAACCTAATTAAGAATATTGTACCGGAAAAAGCAGACTGTGAATAGAGGGTAATATAGCCAAAATGTGTCATTTTTTCAGGTGGAAAACAACTCCGTTTTTGCTACTTGACTTTTATATCGGGTGACGATATACTTGGGCTACGATATATCGATTCCCGATATAAGGAGGAAACATCTTGAATGACAATCCCGTTTTAACCGAATCTACCTACTATATATTACTGTCCCTGCACACGCCCCAGCATGGCTACGGCATCATGCAGCGGGCGGAGGCCCTGTCCGGGGGGCGGGTGCGGCTGGCGGCAGGCACCCTCTACGGCGCGCTGACCAGCCTGTGCGACAAGGGGTGGATTGAACCGCTGCCCGTGGTGGACAGCCGCAAAAAGGAATACCAGCTTACCCCGAAGGGGTTAGCCGTTCTGAAAAATGAATTAAACCGCCTGCGCCAGTTGGTTGCCAACGGCGAGACGGTTCTCAAGGAGGAAGCAATATGAAAGAGGAAAAAGTGATCCGTAAATGGTTTTGGGTGTGGAATTTTGAGACGGAAGAGCGGTGGCTGAACACCATGGCCCAGTCCGGCTGGGTGCTGACAAAGGTAAGCTTTTGCACCTATCATTTCTCCCCCTGCCAGCCGGGAGAATACACCATTCGTCTGGAAATGCACGCGGCGGACAGGGACTATCTGTCCTTTATGGAAGAGATCGGTGCGGAATATGTGGGCCGGATGGTGCAGTGGATGTACTTCCGCCGGAAAGCGGAGCTGGGACCGTTTGACCTGTTCTCCGACATCGATTCCAAAATCGCCCATCTGAAAAAAATTGGCAATACGCTGGCTGTCATCGGCGGGGCCAATCTGCTGATTGGACTGGTAAACAGCTTCAACCCCACCCATATCGGCTGGGTGAATCTTCTTTGCGCCACGTTGCTCATGTACGCCCTGGGCCGGATTCACGGCAAGATGGAATCTCTCCAAAACGACCGGCTTCTCCTTGAAAGTTAATCGCACGAAGGGCACCCCGAGGGGTGCCCTGATTGTGTTTTAGCAGCAGCCGCAGTTATTGTTGTTGTCGCAGCCGTTCCAGCCCCAGTTGCCGCCGCAGTTGCAGAACAGCAGGACCAGAATGATGATCCACCACCAGTTGTTGTTCAGGCAGCCGCAGATACCGTTGTTGTTACACATAAAAATACCTCCGAAGCAGGATTTTTTGAGCTTCGCCGCTCATTCCATGTTATTCTGCGTCGGCATTTTTGTGCGGAAGCTGGGAAGAAACTGTGCTTGACGAAAGGGTTCGGACGTGATATCATGGTGGGCAAGGACGGCTTCCCCGTGGGCTAGACGGGAAGGTTGGCCAACAAGTGTGAGTGAAATGGCCGCTTCTCGCTAGGGTAGGGGGGGCGGTTATTTCTTTATCTGGGTTCCCAGAGAGATAGCCGCAATAACAAGCATAAGTAACGCAATGGTTTCCGTTACGCTCATCGGCGTTCCCTCCTTTCGGAGTTGGCCGCCGTCCTTGCTTGCTTTCCGTTATACCATAATCTTCCCTATTTTCCAACCACTTTTTCCGAAAAATTCCCCGCCAGGCAGTACCTGGCGGGATTCATTTTTCTTACAGTGCCCGCAGGGCGTCAACCAGAGCGGTTTTTCCGGCTGTCTTCTCGTCCTTCTGCTTGATGACCCGGGCGGGGCATCCTGCCACCACGGTGTTGGGGGCCACGTCGCCCACCACAATGGCGCCGGCAGCCACCACCGCGTCATGGCCGATGCGGCAGCCCTCGATGACCACGGCGTTGGCGCCGATGAGCACGTTGTCCTCCACAATGACGGGAGTCGCGGAGGCAGGCTCCACCACGCCGGCCAGCACCGCGCCGGCTCCCACATGACAGTTCTTGCCTACGGTGGCCCGGCCGCCCAACACCGCGCCCATATCGATCATGGTACCCTCGCCAATCACCGCGCCAATGTTGATCACCGCGCCCATCATAATGACAGCGTTTTTACCGATCTCCACCTGCTCCCGGATGATGGCGCCGGGCTCGATGCGGGCGGGGATATCCTTCATGTCCAGCATGGGAATGGCGGAGTTGCGGCAGCCATTCTCGATTTCCAGATGGTCAAATTCATTGGCTTCCAGCACAGGCTTCACGTCCTTCCAGTCGCCGAAAACGAGCTTGCAGCCTTCCCCCGCGGGGAACTCCCGGCAGTTCGGGAAAGCGACGGGGGTCTTCTCCCAGACGTAGACCTTCACCGGGGTCTTTTTCTCGGAAGTGCGGATGTATTCAATGATTTCCTGTGCATTCATGTCTTCAGTCTCCTTATTTAGAATTACCTAAAATTCTATCATTATTTGGGCAAAATGACAAGAAGGAAAATTGACAGGTCGGGCTCTTTGCCGTATAATCGTAGAAAAAAGGAGGGATGGACGTGAAGATACGCGACGATCGGCGGGCGCTGCACCGGATTCCGGAGCTGGATCGGGATTTGCCGGAGACCTTCGCATACCTGAAAAGTGTTTTATCGGACCTGAACTGCCTGCTGTTTGAACCTGTGAACGGCAGTCTGTGCGCCTGGTTTGACTTTGGGCAGGAGGATTCCATCGCCTTTCGGGCGGATGCGGACGCGTTGCCCATCATGGAAAAAACCGGTGTGGACTATGCCTCCCGTCATTCCGGCTGTATGCACGCCTGCGGCCACGACGGGCACATGGCAATTCTTCTGGAGCTGGCCCGGCGGCTGAAGGAAAAGAAGCATCTGCCCCACAATGTCCTTCTGGTATTCCAAAGCGCCGAGGAGACCACCGGCGGGGCGAAAGACATCTGCGACAGCGGCGTGTTTACGCGATATCATGTGAAAGCGATTTTCGGCCTGCACCTGTGGCCGGGGCTGGAAGCGGGAGTCGTCGCCAGCCGACGGCAGGAGCTGATGGCCCGTTCCAGTGAGGTCAACGTGGACATTTACGGAAAATCCGCCCACATCGCCAAGGCCAATCAGGGCGTGGACGCTCTGATGGCTGCCGTGGAATTCTACCAAAAAGCCATGGAAATGGAGAAAAAACTGCCGGGTTCTGTGTTTCGATTGCTGAAATTCGGAAAATTTCAAAGCGGCACCGTCCGCAACGCCCTGTCCGCCCACACCCACATGGAAGGCTCCCTCCGTGCCTTTCAGGACCGGGTCTTCGATGGGCTGGCGGCAGGATTGGCCGACATCGGCAGGACTGTGGAAGAACAATACGGCTGCACCGTAAAGCTCCACCTCAGTGACGGCTATCCTGCTGTCATGAACCCATCCGAATTATACGCCCGAGTGAAAAGCGCCCTCCCCTTCCGGGAGCTGGAAAGCCCCAGTATGACCGCCGAGGACTTCTCCTGGTATCAGAAGACCCTTCCGGGCCTGTTTTTCTTCCTGGGGCTGGGAGACGTGCCGGCCCTGCACACCGACACCTTCGATTTTGACGAACCCATTCTACTGAAAGGCGCCGATTTCTTTGAGAAACTGGCGGAAACTGGCCTATGATCCCACTGAATCAGAACTTATCCCCCCTGAAACGCAGCGCCATCCGGGTATACACCAATCTGGCCAGGGAAGTACCCGGATGCGTTATGTTAACCATTGGGGAGCCGGATTTTGACACGCCGCAGGCCATCAAGGCCGCGGCCTGTGCCGCCCTCTCTGCGGGCCAGACCCACTACGCCCCCAATCAGGGCACCGCTGCTCTGCGAAAGGCCGTGGCGGACTACGAAACCGGACGGGGCCACGCTGTCACCCCGGAGCAGGTGCTCATCACCGTGGGCGCCACCCACGCTCTGTTCACCGCCTTGCTCGGCATCCTGAATCCCGGCGAGGAGGTCATTGTCCCCACTCCCGGCTTTGGCCTGTATGAGACCATCGCCACCATCGCCGGGGCGAAGACCGTCCATTTGGATGTGACAAAAACCGGTTTTCAAATCACCAAAGAAGCTCTGAATGCAGTAATTTCTCCAAAAACTAAGGCCATTATTCTCAATTCTCCCTGCAATCCCACCGGCGTTGTGCTGAACGCGGAAAGCATGGCAAACGTCAAGGCGGCTGTGCTGGGAAAGCCCATTTTCATCATCAGCGACAACGTGTACAGCCAGCTTTCCGACGGGAACTGTCCCGACCTGAGCCTTGACCGGGAGCTGAACGAACAACTGATTCTCTGCCAAAGCTTCAGTAAGCCCTACGCCATGACCGGCTGGCGCATCGGCTATCTGACCTGCCCGGACTACGTCATGGACAAGCTGTTGCTGCTGAGCGCCGGGGAAATCGCCGCCGTGCCCACCTTCGTGCAGGAGGCCGCCGTGGAGGCGCTGAAAACCGACCCCAGCCCCATGCGGAATACCTACGCCAAACGCCGGGCCTATATTACCGCCCGCCTGCGGGGGATGGGGCTGACCTTCCCAGAGCCGGAGGGGGCCTTCTATGTATTCGTGGACATCCGGAAATTCGGCATGGACAGCGCCGAATTCTGCACCCAGATGATCCGGGAAGCCGCCGTGGCCGCCGTGCCGGGCAGCTGCTTCGGCAGCGAAGGCTATATCCGCCTGTCCTACTGCTGCTCCGATGAAGATTTGCGGAAGGGCATGGACAGGATGGAAGGATTTATCAAGTCCCTGTAATTCCCATCTGGATACCAAAAGCCAGAGTGCGTTGTGCACTCTGGCTTTTTCTGTTGGAAGGATTATTTCTGCCGCTCCTTGAGCTTGGCGAAAATCGCCTGCAGCAGGATGAAGAAGCACAGCAGCACCGCGGTGATGATGTTCGCCCAGGATGCCACCAGCTTACCGTTGAATTTGACGAGAGAAGAAATGGTGCCGTTGATCAAAACGCCGAATAGGGTTCCCACCACGTTGCCCACGCCGCCGGTCAGCAGGGTGCCGCCGATAACCGCCGAGGAAATGGCGTCCATTTCCAGGCCGGTAGCCTGGGTAGGCGTGCCGCACATGGTGTTCAGGCAGAAGCACAGGCCGCCCAGGGTAGCGTAGAAGCTGCACAGCACATGGGACAGCATTCTGGTCTTCTTCACGTTCAGGCCCATCAGGGCGGCGGACTGCTGGTTGCCGCCCACCGCATAGAGGCTGCGGCCGAACTTGGTGTAGCGCAACATCAGGAAGGTGATCAGTGCCACGATCAAGGCGATAACCACGGTGATGCGG
>CAMGCA010000043.1 GCA_946011705.1 uncultured Clostridia bacterium
GGCATAGCTCTGAGATAGGGTCTGGGCCAGATTATAAACGGGAACTATCTCAGAAATGGTCTGATTCACGCATTTTCCTCCTCCCGGTGGAATCTGGACAGCAGCCACCAAAGCGGCCTGCAGGGATAGGCCGCTTCGTAGGCCCACAGGGTTTTCCACCCGGGCCGGAAGCTGCCGCTTTTCGATGCCAGCTTCAGTGCGGAGCGCAGTTTTCTGCGCAATTCCTTGGCAAACACCACAGGTGCCTGTCCCAGCTGCTCATAGCTGCTGAACAGGTACTGCTCCGATGCTTTTTTCAGCAGACGGTCATCCTTCCTGTTCTGCGCGAAGGCAATCTGCTGCTCGAAGGCTTCCAGCGTGTGCATCCGTTTCGGGCTCCAAGGGGCCTTCATAATGCCGCCGGGGTTCTGATAGTAGGCGTAGAGCACCATGGGGGTCACGCCCACGGTTCCAGCCTGGTACACCGCCTGATAGGTGGTGAATTCATCCTCGTGGAGCTTACCCACTGGGTAGCGCAGATCTTTGAACAGGGATTTGTGGTACAGCTTATTCCACGCCACCGCGGTCTGGCCGTTCTGGTAATCGCCGCAGTAAAAGTCCCCGGCAGCAATCCGCATGGCGCAGTTATAGGGCTGTTCCGGGAAATTCTCTCCGGAGGTACGGAAAAAATCGCAGACGCTGATTTTACACAGGGTCTGCTCCGCCGTTTCGTAGAGCACCTTCAAAAAGTCCGGGTGAACCCAGTCATCGCTGTCCACAAAGGCCAGCCAGCGGCTGTCGCTATGAGCGAAGGCCCAGTCGATGCCGGAATTCCGGGCGGCGGACAGGCCGCCGTTCTCCTGATGAATGACATGGATTCGGCTGTCCTGCCGGGCATAATCTTCGCACATCTGCCCGCTGCGGTCCGGGCTGCCGTCGTCTACCAGAATTACCTCAAAATCGGGGTAGCTCTGACACAGGATGCTGTCCACGCAGCGGCTCAGGAACTCTTCGACCTTATAGACCGGCACGATCACACTGATGTTTGCCATGTTACTTCCCTCTCAAAAGCGACTTAACCTTTTCGTAGCCCGTTTTCCCCAGCAGGCGGGTGCCGATGGCTACCCGGCGTTCACTTCGCCGCTCCGCCGCCAGGCGTTTGGCCTCGGCTTCCAAATACTGCCGCTCCTCCTCTGTCTGCCAGGAGCCAGAAAACCAGTGAATCGCCACGGTTTTCCGGGTTTTATGCAGCACCCTGGTATCAAAATCCACGGGGCAGAAGATTTCCCGGGGGTAGATGGTGAGACCCGCCACCGTTTGCAGCCGGTCATTGCACACAAGACCCTTTTGCAGACACAGGTCCGTCAGCACTTGGACATTGGTGGTGGTATCCGGGGTGCCGTCCGGCAGCAGGAAGCTGGCGGTGTCGTAGTGGTGAAGAAATTCCAGAAACAGCAGAAAGTCCTTTTCGCAGGCCAGCAGTCCCGTCTGAATCCTCTCCTGACTCTCGAAGCCTGCGAAAGCCTGATGCTTCAAATATGGGTTCAGCGGTTTCACCAGCTCCACGTCCGTATCCATGTAGACGCCGCCCTGCTCCGTCAGGGCCCGCAGGCGCACATAATCCGTCACAAAAGCCCAGCGCCCGGCGTCCATTGCCTGCCGGACATAGAGCGGGACGTCTCGAAGGTCAAAATTTCCTTCGTTCCACTCCACGATTTTCCAATCGGGGCAGTATGTTTTCCAGCTTTTGATGCACTTTTCCGCCAGCTTTGGCTTTGGTTTCCCGCCAAACCAGCAGTAATGAATTACTTTCGGGATCGCCATGTATATCCCTCCCGGTTATTTCCAGAGTTTTCGCACTTTTTCCGCCGTTTTCCAAAATTTTCCCATGGCGTTGGGGTGGGCCGCTTCCAGCAGGCTCAGCTTATCCTGCCGGGTTAACTTCAGCTCCTGCCGAGAAAGAAATTTCTGGACATCCGCCAGAATGCCGTTAGCCAGCTCCGGGCGCTTCAGCTCGTTGCGCACACCATAGCAGGCGGAGGCCGCCGCCTCCACATACCGGGCGAGAAACCGCTGGGCCAGCGTATGATAGCCCACCGACAGAAAATAGCCGATCATGCTCTCCAGCGCCCAGAGATAGTCCAGCTTTTTCAGGCTGAACTGGCTCTTGGTGGTGCTTTCCGGGTTCGTCCGGTAAAAATACAGCTGTGTCGGCAGCATGGCCAGCGTCTTTGCAGGCAGCAGCCACCGGGTCACCGCCTCGTTATCCTCGTAGACCCGGCCCGTTTGGAAGGGATACCCTTCCACGCACTGTCGGCGGATCAGCTTGGCGCAGGCCACCCAGCCTGGGTACTGATCCCGGTCATGAAGCTCCGTCAGGGTCGGTTCATCCATGGTCAGCAGCTGGTAGGAAAAATCCGCAGGCTGTTCATAGTTTTCAGGAGGCTCCGGCGCTTCCAGAAACTGGCACATACTGATGCCCGCGCCGCTTTCCACCGCCGCCCGGTACAGGTGCTCCAGCATCTGCGGATGAATCATGTCATCGCTGTCCACATAGCACAGCCACCTGCCCTGGGTCATGGGCAAGGCGTGATTTCTCGCCGCCGCCTGGCCCTGATTTGGCTGGTGAATCACCCGGACACGGTCATCCTTTTGGGCGTACTCATCGCAGATGGCACCGCTCTGGTCCGGGCTGCCATCCTCAATGAGCACCAGCTCAAAATCCGCATAGGTCTGGCGCAGAATACTGTCAACGCAGGCATTCAGATATTTCTCCGCCCGATAAACCGGGACAATGATACTGATTTCCGGCATTTTTCGCACCTTCCTCTCACTTGTCTCTGTGTTCCATCCAGAACCGTCCCATCTTCGCCGCCAAAGGACTGCACTGCGACAGCATTTCGTAGTCCGCCCAGAACTCGATATAGCCCAGACGCCACGCCCGCCAGACAATGCGGCGCAGCCGGGCGCGGATCTGACGCTCATATTGCTTCAGGCCCTCCGGTGCGGAACGCACCTCAAGCAGCTGAGCATAGATATTTTCCAGATATTCCCGGAAGCGGAATGCGCGCATCTCCTCGTCGCCCCGCCGGGTAAAATACTCGATCTGCTCCTCATAAGCCTGCCAGACCTCCATGCGTCTGGGGCTCCACTTCTTCTTGGTCAGACCATCGGGGTTCCAGTAGTAGGCGTACAGCCCCGCCGGAATCACAGGCACAGCGGTCTGCCCAAACAAAATCCGATAGGTCACATATTCATCGTCAAAAAAGGTGCCCACAGGGTAGCGAATGGTCTCAAAGCAGCTTCTGGCATAGAGTTTCCCCCAGGGTACCGTGGCCAGAATCTGCCGCTGGAGGTAAAAGTCCGCCGGTGTCCAGATTTCCGGCTGCCCGATGTCTTTCGGAACCTCCAGCTGCCCATCGGACAGCTCCCGATACCCGCAAGCGCTGAGCAGCGTCCCGCCGGAAACCGCCGCGTCCAGAAGCAGTTCCAGCATCCGGGGATGTACCCAGTCATCGCTGTCCACAAAGGTAATCCACCGGCTGTCAGTGTTGGCAAATACCCAGTCCAGTCCCCGGTTCCGGGCGGCGCCCACGCCGCTGTTTTTCTGATGCAGCACCACAATCCGGCTGTCCCGGGCCGCCAGCTCGTCACAGAGCCTGCCGCTGCCGTCGGTGCTGCCGTCATCCACCAGAATCAGCGCAAAGTCCCGAAATGTCTGGTTCAGAATGCTGTCAACACATCTGCCCAGCAGCTTTTCCGTATTATAAATGGGGGTGATCACACTGATAACCGCCATAGTCATGCCTCCGAAATCGTTCAGGTTTTGGCAAGCTCCTCAAACATGGCTTCCACTTCCTGAATCATTCTGGTTCCGTCAAAATAGGCGCTGCGGTTTTTCGCGCCCTGCACCGTCTGCTGATAGAATGCTTCATCCGTCAGCATCCGGGCAATGGCGTCTTCCAGCGCCGGGTTGGTGTTTTCCGTAATCAGGCCGCAGGTTTCTCCTCCAAATACCTCCCCCACCGAATCAATGGGTGTCACCATGGGCACCCCCAGGCAGAGAGCCTCCATGGCAATCACCGGCAAGCCCTCGGTATAGGAGCTACTGACCAGAAAACGGCTGTGCTTCATGTAGGGATAGGGATTGGGCTGATAGCCCGCCATGATCACCGTATCTTCCAGACCCATGGCACGAATCAGACGGCGCAGAAAGTCCCCGTCCGGGCCGTCGCCCACAATCACCAGCCGGTGGGCGATTCCCCGCTCCAGCAGGCGCTTGTGGATGACAATGAGCCGCTCGAAGGCCTTCTCCGCCGAGAGCCGACCCACCGCGCAGATGTAGGGCAGGTCAGAATCCGGCAGGTTCGCTTCCGCCTCTGCCAGACGGCGGACGTTCTCACTGTTCATGGGGTTGTAGTGCAGCTCCACCCCCCGCTCAAAGCCGCTGAGCCGCCGGAAGGCATTCCAGGCGGAATTGGAGACGCAGACAATCCGGTCAAACCGGCTGAGCAGCTCCCGGTGATTTTCCGCCTCATTGCGGTAGTCCGGGTTGGTGCCGGGGTCGCCGTGGACATATTTCACGGTTTTTACATCCCTGGCAAATACCATTTCCTCATGATACCAGACGTTATAGGACACCACGATGTCCGCCCAATTGGGCAGACACACGTCCAGAAGTCCTTCTCCACCGGCATCGTAGGCCTTCTGCGTCCGGATTTTTTTTGAAAGATTGCTCAGCTTTTTGATTGGATTCCAGGTGGGCTGGCGGCAGGAATAGTCATAAATCAGCGTGATCCCGGCATCCCGGAATTTCTGCTCCCACTCGCCCCCCGGATTCTGCACAAAGATCTTCGCTTCAAAGCGGGTTTTATCCAGCAGGCCGATGAGATCAAACAACGCCTGCTCCGCCCCGCCGCAGACCAGCTTGTGCTGGACAAACAGAATATGGATTCGTTCCATCCTTTATTCCTCCCTGCCCCGAGGCAGCACCTTCGCCACAGGGAACCGGATGTGGCCCCAGTTGGCCTGATTCCACACAATGTCCTCCGGCTCCTGTACCTCAAAGTAGAAGGCGGGCAGCAATAGCTCCTGGTCAAAACTGTTTCCGCAGTCGTCCTTCTCAAACAGCACCATATCCAGCCGGTAGCGTCCCCCCGTCAGGCTGATGGGGTCAAATTCCACAACGTACTCCTGATCCGCGTTTTCCCCGCAGTGCCCCAGCAGCACGTCCGCCATGGTGCCCACCGGGGTCTCGTCCCGGGTCCGCAGCTCCAGCCGCAGGTGCATTTCCTCAAAGTCTTTTTTGGTGTGTACCCGCAGACACATCCGGATTTTCTCACTGGGGCGGTACAGGGAGCTGTCCTTATCCAGCAATTCCACCCGGGAAATCTGGGCGTTGCCGGGGGTGTAGGGAGACCGGGAAGATGTCTTCATCAAATCGAATACCGTCTGATTCTCCGACCACTGCTCGTGGGTGTTGCTCAGGTACAGCTCAATGGCCTGCTCCACATCTCCGATAAAAATAATCTTGCCCTTGTCCATGACCACACAGCGGTCACAAAGCCTGCGGATGGTGCTCATATTATGGGAGACATACAGAACGGTTCGCCCCTCCTGCTTGGCCACGTCCCGCATTTTGTCGATACACTTGCGCTGGAAGGCCACGTCTCCCACCGCCAGCACCTCGTCCATGATCATGATTTCGCTGTCCAGGTGGGCCGCCACGGAAAAGGCCAGCTTCACGAACATACCGCTGGAATATCGCTTGACAGGGGTGTCAATAAACTCCCGAACCTCGGAAAATTCGATGATATTCTCCATTTTGGCATCAATTTCCGCCTTGGTCATGCCCAGGATCGCGCCGTTCATATAGACGTTTTCCCGGCCGGTCATTTCGCCGTTGAAGCCGGTGCCCACCTCCAGCATGGAGGCCACCCGGCCGTAGAGGTCAATTTCTCCCTCCGTAGGTGCGGTGACCCGGCACAGCAGCTTCAGCATGGTGCTCTTGCCCGCGCCGTTGCTGCCAATGATGCCCAGGGCCTCGCCTTTATACACCGTCAGGTCAATGCCATTGAGGGCCATGAAGGTCTTGCCCACCAATCTCTGATCGGTGCCGATGAGTGTATTGGGGTCCTCTTTTCCCCGGACTCTTGCCCACCAGCTCTGCAAATCCGCCGTCAGGGTGCCGCCACCGATCTGACCCAGCCGCTAGCGCGTTTTGATGCGATGCCGGCGCAGGGCAACGTCTAGGGCTTCCCGTTTCCTCGCCTCCTTACACCGTATCCATAAAGGTCCGCTCGACCCGGTTGAAAATCATAATGCCCAGCAGCGCCACCAGAACGGTAACTGCCCAGGACAGGCCGTAAAAGCCCCAGTGCAGGCTTCCCTGTCCCAGAACCGCATAGCGAATCAGCTCCACGGAGCTGGTCACGGGATTCAGAAGCAGCCCCGTGCGCACCCCGCCCTCCGCCGCAGTGGACAGGGGGTAGACGATAGGTGTCAGGTACATCCACATCTGCACGCCGAACTCCACCAGAACCGTCAGATCCCGGTATTTGGTGGTCATACTGGAAATGATGATGCCGCAGCCCATACCCAGAATGCCCAGATGCACAAGCTCCACCGGAATCATCAGCCAAGCCGCCCAGTGGGGCCGCACCGCGCCATGAATCAGGAAATAGCCGAGGAACAGGCACACCATGATCATCTGGATAAAAAAACGGATAATCGTGGAGATTACGTTGGATATGGGGGTCACGAGTCTGGGGAAGTAGACCTTGCCAAAAACCCCGGCGTTTTCCGTAAAGGTGCTGGCATTGGTGGTCAGACAACTGGCAAAGTAGGCCCAGATGGCGTTGCTGCACAGATAGAACAGATAGGTCGGCACGCCGTCCGTACCGATGCCGGCAATTTCGCCGAAGACGAAGGCCTGCACCAGGCTGCTCATGAGGGGTGTCAGAAACAGCCACGCCGGGCCAAGAATGGTCTGCTTGTAGGAGACCACGAAATTGCGCTTGGTGAACAGGTAGATGAGGTCCCGGTAGGTCCAGACCTCTTTCAAATTCAGTTCCAGCCACTTATGTTTGGCGGATATGTGGGTATGATACTGCGCCATAGCTTACCTCTTCCTCTTTAATGTTTTCACAAGGCGGTCAATCCAGCGCACCGGGGGCACCAGAAGCCGGGGCATTCCGATGTATTCCGCAATTTGGGCGTCTGTGAGCCTGCCGCGGCTTTCCGTGGCATAGCCATACCACATGGCCAGTTTTTTGCCGGTCGAATCGTGGAGGAATTCCGCTTTCTCCCGGAAAAAGATGCCGGTGCCCTGAAGATTATTCCAGAACAGGTCGTCCCCGGCGCTGGTGAGACCGTCGGGTTGATATTCGTAAATGGTCAAAATTTCATTATAAAAGCGAATTTTCCAGCCATCGGCGGCCATGCGGTTCCACGTCACGGCCTCCGTCATAAACCGCTCGCCCTCACAGACGGGGTACGGATAATTCCGGTGCACGGCGGTATAGAACAGCAGCGCCCGCTCCCCTTTTACCACGCCATAGCGGTCAAGGGCCGTACCGTCATAGTATGGCTCCGGCAGGGCCTCATTGGGAGTTTGCCCCGGGGCGATGCCCAGATTGCCGGAAACGGCGCAGAATTTTTCGTTTTTTGGCAGTTCCGACTCCCACCGGGCCGCGATTTCCAGTGCGTTGTCCAGAAGGTAATCATCGGAATCCACCGTGAAGAACAGCTCTCCCGCCGCCAATTCCAGACCGTGGTTAATGGCCCGGCATTTTCCGCCGTTTTCCTGGTAAACATAGCGGATGGGAAAGGGGTTTTCCTCCGTCTGCCAGTGTTTTACCAATTCCCCGGTGCCGTCGGCGGAGCCGTCGTCCACAATGAGCCACTCATAATTGTGGAAGGTCTGTTTCTGTAGGGAACGGTACAGCTTTTCCAGCGTATGCGCCCGGTTGTAGGCCGGGGTAAATACGGTGATTTTATATGAAAATTCCATGGAATACCTCAGGTCAGCAGACCAATGTCTATCAAATAGTTCAAAATTTTCGCGGTTCCTTCCAGATGGCCCCGGGCGGCCTTCAGCAGCAGCTTCCGCTTTTCAGGCGTCCCCTCCGGGATTTCCAGCGGCGTGATCTGTGTCATGATTTCATTCATTTTCTTTCGTGCCGCATCCATTTCCTCACCATTCAGGCTTCTTAAGCAGCCTTGCATGGCTCCAAGGCAGGTCATGAGCAAATCCGCTTTCGCTTCCCGAACCAGCCCCGGAAACCGCTGCTCAAAGTAGCCCAGCCGCTGCAATTTGGCGTCCAGTCCCTGCAACCGGCGCAAAGAATAGGGCTTGTGCATGGCGCTGCCGGACTGCTGGCGGTAGGCGTACATACAGGCGCAGCTGTGGGCCAGCTTTCGCGCATTGCCGAGAACCTTATAGGTAAAGAACTCGTCGTCGATGAGGTTTCCCTCCGGGAAGCGGATATCGCCTACGCATTCCCGGCGGTAGAGCTTATTGGGGGGTGTCTGCCGGAAGACTTCATCCTGAATGTGCAGGCGAAGGGCTTCCTCGGTTTCGCAGACCAGGATTTCCGCCCCGGTACCGTCGTCCATGGCAAGGTCGTCACGTTCCGTAATACCGATTTCACACTCCGCAATCTCCACCCCATCCTTCATCAGACCACACAGGTAGGAGAACATATTCGGATGCAGGTAGTCATCGCTGTCCACGAATGTGATGATCTCACCCCTCGCCGCATCCAGCGCCGTATTCCGGGCCGCCCCGGCTCCGGCGTTTTGCTTGTGAAACACCCGGATGCGGCTGTCTCGTGCCGCCCAGCGGTCGCAGATTGCCCCGCTTCCATCCGGGGAACCATCGTCCACCAGCAGGATTTCCAGATTGGAATAAGTCTGCTCCGCGATGGACTGGATGCAGTGATCAAGGTATTTTTCCACCCGGTACACCGGGACAACCACGCTGATCAGCGGTAAATCGGTCATAGAATCTCCTTTAATGCTGCTCCTCCCGCTGAAACATTGCCACGAAGGCGCCGTAGGCCAGGTGGAAACTCCAAGGGGCATAGCAGATCATGTTGGCAAGCACTTTATTTCGAAGCGACAGCAAGTGAAAGTGTTCCCGCTCCTTTTGGAGCATTTCCCGCACCCGCCGGCGGTAGGTTCCGTATTGGTTTCGCTGCGGGTTCACGTCCACCTGGGCGTAGGCAAACAGCAGATTTCGCAGCAGTGCCTGTTGCACGTCATCCTTCATTTCCGGGGCAGCCCGTTCCAAAAGCAGGCGGCGCACCCGGATGGGGTCGAAAATCACAGCCTCCGTGATGCCCTTGCAGGAGGCGGAATCCTTGCGCAAAATGTAGTGATAGGGGCAGTTTCCCTCAAAAACCCCGGTTTCCGCCCGGTCAAAGAGGTAGTAATTCATGAGAAGGTCTTCGTTGTTGCGGATGGATTCATCCATCCAGTCTTCGATTCCTTCAAAGAGCTTTCGCCGGTACAGCTTTGTGCAAAGGCTCATGCTCACATCCCGGTTGTCCAGTAGCTCCCACAGGCCGGTGCGGTGATCCTGCTCATGAATTGTGCCGGACTGGTGGACATATTCCACGCGTCCATCGGCATAATGCACCTGATGACCGCAGTGGGAGATATCCGCGTTCGCTCTCTTGGCGTTCTCCAAAAGCCTTGCGTACATCTGCGGCTCCACATAATCGTCGCCGTCCATGAAGGCGATCCACTCTCCCGTGGATTCCTGCACGCCCCGGAGACGGGCGGTGGTGACACCGCCGTTTTCCTTGAAAACCGGGTGGATTTTATCGAATTTTGCCGCGTATTCCCGGATTATTTCCGCCGTATTGTCGGAGGAACCATCGTCCACCACGATGATTTCCAGATTGGGAACGGTCTGGGATAACAGACTGTCCAAGCTTCTCCCCAGCCAAGGGCCGATGTTATAAGCCGGTACGATCACCGAAATGGTGTCCATGGTTTCACCTCATTTGCTGTAGCAGGAAATGTAGTCCCGGGCCATGTGCTCCGCGGAGAAGGTCTGGCTTTGTTTTCTGGCGGCTAAGCCCAGACGTTGACGCAGGGCCGCATCCCCCACCAGACGGGTCAGACCGGCGCAGATGGATTGGGGTTCCGGCTCCACCAGAAGGCCGCTTTCCCCATCAGAAA
>CAMGCA010000044.1 GCA_946011705.1 uncultured Clostridia bacterium
CATAACTTATTTTTCCTCCTGCAATCATAAAAAGTAACAGACACACCCATTGATATATGCAAAAAAGCTCCCCTGCCGCATAAACCCCCAAAAAATCCTCAACCCACATCAATACACCCAACCACACCCCACCCCCCACCAACCCCCCCTCCCACCCCCGGGCGGGCCCCCCGTGGGCCACCGGGGGGGGCGGGGGCGGCCCCGGTCAGGTCGTCCGCGGGGACATAAACCGCCTGCACAGAGGTGATGGAGCCGTTCTTGGTGGAGGTGATACGCTCCTGAAGGGCACCCATTTCGGTGGCCAGTGTGGGCTGATAGCCCACGGCGGAGGGCATACGGCCCAGCAGCGGAGACACCTCAGAAGCGGCCTGGGTGAAACGGAAAATGATGTCGATGAACAGCAGCACGTCCTGATGCTTCACATCCCGGAAGTATTCTGCCATGGTCAGGCCGGAAAGGCCCACACGCATACGGGCTCCTGGCGGCTCGTTCATCTGACCGAAGACCATGGCGGTCTTGGAGATAACGCCGGACTCGGTCATTTCGTTGTAGAGGTCGTTACCCTCACGGGTACGCTCGCCGACGCCGGTGAACACGGAGTAGCCGTTGTGGGCGGTGGCGATGTTGTAGATCAGCTCCTGAATCAGAACGGTCTTGCCTACGCCCGCGCCGCCGAACAGACCGATCTTACCGCCCTTGGCGTAGGGGCAGATCAGGTCGATGACCTTGATGCCGGTTTCCAGAATTTCGGTAGCGGGCTGCTGCTCCTCATAGGAGGGAGCAGGACGGTGGATGGGCCACCGGGCATCGCCCTCAACGGCGGGCTTGTTGTCGATGGGCTGACCCAGCAGGTTAAACACACGGCCCAGGCACGCATCGCCTACGGGCACGGAGATGGGAGCGCCGGTATCGGTAGCTTCCACGCCCCGCTGCAGGCCGTCGGTGGAGGACATGGCGACGCAGCGCACCACGTTGTCACCGATGTGCTGGGCGACCTCGGCGACGATGACCCGCTCGCCCAGGGGGATTTCGATGGCGCTCAGCAGCTGGGGCAGCTGGTCGTCGGGGAAACGAATGTCAAGAACAGGACCCTGAACCTGGATCACGGTTCCTTTGTTGTTGGCCATTGGGGATTCAACTCCTTTATTTAAGGGAATTAAGAACCGGCGACGATCTCAGTGATTTCCTGAGTAATCGCGGCCTGACGCGCCCGGTTGAATTTCAGGCTCAGGTCGGCGATCATCTCGTCGGCGTTCTGGGTAGCGGAGTCCATGGCGGAGCGGCGGGCAGCCTGCTCGGAGGCCCGGCTCTCGCACAGCGCGCCATAGAGCACACCGCCCAGATATTCGGGAACAATGGCGGCGAAGACCTCCTCCGCCGGGTGTTCATACAGGGTGTCGCAGCGGCGGGGCGGCTCGTTCTCCTTTACTTCCGGTTTTTCAAGAGGCAGCAGCTTCATGAAATCGGGAGACTGGGACAGCATGGACACGAAATTGGTGTAAGCAACGTATACCTCGTCGTACTGTCCGTCTAAGAACGCGCGGCTTACCTGCTTAGCGATGGAGAAGCAGTCGCCGATACCCACGGAAGCGGCCTCTGCGTAGGAATCCGTCAGCACGGGAATGCCTTTGTTCCGAAAGCTGTCCACAGCCTTCTTGCCGATGGGCAGAACGGTGGCTTCCTTATCCTGAATCTGGGAATAGACCATCTTCAGAACGTTGCTGTTATAGCCGCCAGCAAGGCCCCGGTCACCCGCGATGACCACATACAGGACTTTCCTGCCCTCCCGTTTCTTCAGGTACGGGGAGGAAAAATCCCGGTTAGAGCGGGTGATGTCTTCAATGGTGCTCCGCAGAATTTCAAAATAGGGGCGGGAATTGGCGATCTGCGCCTGTGCCCGGCGAAGCTTGGAAGCAGCAACCATTTCCATGGCTTTCGTGATCTGCTTGGTGCTCTCCATGCTCCGGATACGGTTTTTGATTTCCTTGGTGGAAACGCCAGCCATGGGAAACCTCCTTCCTTATGCCGTGAACTGAGCTACCAGCTCGTCCAGAGCGGTCTTCAGCGCGGTTTCGGTGTCGGTTTCCAGCTTGCCGCTTGCGCGGATGGCTTCCAGCACATCGGAATGGTAGTTGTCCATGTGCTCCTCCAGCCGCTTCTCAAACTCCGGCACCTGGTCCACAGGGATGGTGGCGAGGTAACCGTGGGTGACAGCATAAATGATGCACACCTGCTGGGCAACCTCCTTGGGGGTGCCGTTCTTCTGCTTCAGTACCGCCACAATCCGCTCGCCCAGAGCCAGTCGGGACTTGGTGTCCGCGTCCAGATCGGAGCCGAACTGGGCGAAGCTTTGCAGCTCCCGGTACTGGGAGTACAATAGCTTCAAAGAGCCGGAGACCTTCTTCATGGCCTTGATCTGGGCGTCGCCGCCCACACGGGACACGGAGATACCGGGGTTCACGGCGGGCATAACGCCGGAGTTGAACAGCTCGGTTTCCAGGAAGATCTGACCATCGGTGATGGAAATGACGTTGGTGGGAATGTAGGCAGAAACGTCGCCTGCCTGCGTTTCAATGATGGGCAGCGCGGTGAGAGAGCCGCCGCCCAGTTCCGGGGACAGCTGTGCCGCCCGCTCCAGCAGACGGGAGTGGAGGTAGAACACGTCGCCGGGGTAAGCCTCCCGTCCGGGGGGACGGCGAATCAGCAGCGAGATGGCACGGTAGGCCACCGCGTGCTTGCTCAGGTCGTCGTAGATCACCAGCACATCCTTGCCCTGATACATGAAGTGCTCGCCCATGGTGCAGCCGGCGTAGGGGGCGATATACTGCATGGGGGCCAACTCGGAAGCGGTAGCGGAGACGACGATGGTGTAGTCCATGGCGCCGCCGATGGTCAGGCTCTCCACCACCTGAGCCACGGTGGAACGCTTCTGACCGATGGCAACGTAAATGCAGATGCAGTTCTTGCCCTTCTGGTTCAGAATGGTGTCGGTGGCGATGGTGGTCTTGCCGGTCTGGCGGTCACCGATGATCAGCTCGCGCTGACCCCGGCCGCTGGGGATCATGGCGTCGAGGGCCTTGATGCCGGTCTGCAGGGGGCGGGAAACGTGCTGACGCTCGATGATGCCGGGGGCGGGCATTTCGATGGCCCGGTAGCCCTCAGCCTCAATGGCGCCCTTGCCGTCGATGGGTTCGCCCAGTGCGTTCACGACACGGCCGATCAGCCCAGCACCAACGGGGACGGACACAACACGGCCCGTCCGCTTGACGGTATCGCCTTCCTTGATGCCCTGATCGCTGCCCAGAATGGTGATGGATACGGTGTCTTCCTCCAGATTCTGGGCCATGCCGAAGGAGCCATCGGGGAATTCCACCAGTTCGCCGGACATACACTTGTCCAGGCCGGAGGCTTTGGCAATGCCGTCGCCCACCAGAATGACAACGCCGGTCTCACTGGCTTCCATTTTGTGTTCGTAGTTCTTGATCTGACTACGAATGATTTTTGTAATTTCTTCTGGTCTCAGTTCCATACAGTCCCTGCTTTCTCGTCAGAGTACGGTTTTACTCAGCAGCTCACGCACCGCGTCCAGATGGTGGGACACGGTATCGTCCAGCCGCTGACCGTCATAGTCCAGGCGGACGCCGCCCAGAACCGCAGGATCGATGCGGTTGTGCAGAATGATGTTCTTGCCGGTGATTTTATGCAGTTTCTCGGTGATCTTTCCGCTCTGGGCTTCCGACAGCGCCACGGCGGTGACGGCGGTGACCCGCAGATTACCGTTATCCTGATCAAAGTGCTCCGTAAACGCCTGGCAGCAGTCGCCGAAATGGCGCATATAGCCCTTTTCCGTGAGAATTTTCAGAAAATTCAGCACATAGGGGTGCACCTTGTCCCGGAAGCTGTCCTCCAGGATTTGGCAGCGCTCGGCCTTGGTCAGATTGGGAGAGGAAAGAAGGCGGATAAAATCCGGCTCCTGACGAAAGCTCTCCCGCAGGGCGGCAAGCTGCTCACCGATGGAAACGGCAAGCGACTCGTCCTTCGCCAGCTGGTACAGGGATTCGCCGTAGACATTTCCAACTTCCGTCATACATTATCACCCAATTCGTCGATGAAGCGGTCGATCATATCCGCCTGATCACCGGCGTTCAGCTCCCGGGCCACCACCTTGCCGGCAATGGCCATGGCCAGGTCAGAAATCTCGTTCTTGGCCTCATTGATGGCCTTTTTCTTTTCCAGTTCGATATCGGCAGCGGCCTTGGACTTGATCTGGGCTGCCTGCTGCTGGGCCTGAGAGATGATCTCCTCACTGCGGGAGTTGGCGGTACGCTGGGCGGTCATGAGCAGGTCGTCTGCCTTTGCCTTCGCCTCAAGCATATTCTGCTCGTAGGTTTTTTTAATGGCCAGCGCTTCGGATTTGGCAGTTTCTGCCTCGTTGATCTGCTTGTCGGCAGCTTCCCGGCGCTGGTCCAGGATGGCCTTGATCTTGTCCAGGAAGAAGATCTTCACAATCAGCAGCTGAATGAACAGGTTGCAGATCTGGGCGATCAGGGTCACGGGGTTTACCGTCACTAAGGACTGGTAAAGGGTATCCATTGCGTTGCCTCCTTCCGGCGTAAATTAAATGGATTTAATGCCGGAATCAGCCCAGATAGTTCATGAACATACCGGGGGCCACGAAGATCAGCAGCAGGCCGGTGACGAAGCCGTAGATACCGGTGGTCTCGGACAAGGCGATACCCAGAATCATGGAGCTGGTCACGTCGCCCTTGCACTCGGGGTTCCGTCCGATGACTTCACAGGCCCGGGCGGCGCAGTTACCTTCGCCGATACCAGGGCCGATACCCGCGATCAGAGCCAAACCGGCGCCGATGGCGCAACCTGCCAGAGCAATGCCTTTAGCCAGAATTTCCATACAATTATCCTCCTAAAATTGATTCCTTTTTTATTCAAATGGCGGCAGTCAATCGCCTGCGGCCTGTTTGATGAAGAGAGTGGTGAGCGTGCAGAAAATGAAGGCCTGGATGCAGCCGCCGAACCAGTCGAAGTACAGACTGGGGATGGCGGGAATGCCGATGGTCAGCCAGGGGAAGGTGGCGCCCAGCGTGGTAATGAGGCCCAGCACGCCCAGCACCGCGGCGATGATACCCACGATAAAGGGCAGCTTTTTCCCCTTCTTACGACCCAGCACAATCAGCGCCGCGCCAACGGCAGCCACAACGATGCCCACATACAGGTTGGAGCCGAGAACGTGGAACAGGGCCGTGTTGGCGGCGGTGAGAGCCGCGTAGATCAGGGTGCTGATAACCGTGCCGGACAGGATGTTGCCGAAGTGACGGCAGGCCATGGACACGGGGGTGAAGCACTCGCTCATGATGTTGATGGGCAGCAGAATGAAGATAGGCTCCAGAAAGCCCTTCAGGTAGCCGCCAATGCCGGAAGCCTTGATCTTGTGGTAGGTAATGAGCACAAACACCACCAGACCCCAGGCAAGCTCCGTCATCAGGTCAGCCGTGGGGCTCCAGATGCCCAAGAGGCTAATCAGATTGGAGATGATGCTGGTCACAAAAATCGTGCCTACCAGCGGGATGTAGCGGTCAAATTCCGGCCCCATGTTGCCCCGGACGAAGTTCACCAAAGATGTGTAGATCATCTCCGCCACCGCCTGCTTCCGGGAGATACCGGTCACCTTCAAATTAGAGCCGAGCCAGATACACAGGGCGGAAATGATGAGCATCACCAGCCAGGCTACCGCCAGGGTCTGGGTGATCTGCACCGTGCCGAAAATGGGGACATTTTCAAAGGTTGCCAGAATTCGCGCGCCGTTGATTGATACTTCCATAAAACGCAATCACCTCATTATATATGGATTGTTATACTTCAAAGGGGCCGAGGTTATCTTCTTCCGGCTCGTCCTCCATGGGCTTGGCGGGCGTGTCGCTGGGCTGGAACAGCTTGTTCCGGCTTTGCAGGAAGAAGATCACCACGTTGGGAAACAGAATGGGGGCCGCCCCCGCCACGAAGTGGATGGGCTTGAGAGCAAAGCACAGTACCACCCAGCCTGCCTGCAAAAGAAGGCGGATATTGTAGCTAAGTTGGAAGCGGGCCTTCATTTTCTTCTTGTTTTCGATCTCCACGGCGCTCTGCACCGTCAGGCACAGAATGGCGAAGTTCACGATGGCCACCACGGAGCCGCAGGCGGCGCCCAGCAGAATGCGGAAAGGCTCAAAACGGCCCACGCCCACCAGGCTCAGCACAAACAGGGCGGCGATCATCACCCCGTCGCAGACCAGAGTGCCGATGGCGATGCGTGAAAGCTCCTTACGGGAAGCGGCTTGTAATTTCATGGGAAAGGTTCCTTCTTTTCATCAGGTATGGTCGTTAAAGCTGATGGGGTGCTGTTTCTTACCGGCGGCCTCCTCCGCGGTCTTGCGCATGGAGCGCAGGCAGGAGCGGGCGGAACTGACGCTGGTGAGGACGCCTAAGATTCCGAACACCACCACAATCCACATGCCCAGTCCGAACCTGCTCTGCAGCCACACGGCGGCCAGCAGGAAGAAGACGGTGGGGAAGATGGCAGAGAGGCCGAACTGGCCCACCCACATCAGCAGCGAGATAAACTTCATGATTCCTCCATGGTCACTTAATTCGCTCTATATTATAGCTTTTTCCGCATGAAAATGCAAGGACAATCTGCGATTCTTTTCATGCCAGATGGCACGCATACCATATTGTTTCCACTTTGTTCACAAAAGATTTCCCCAGCCCCTTTTCATTTGGACAAAAATAGTGTAAAATGGAACAAAACACATCCGGCGGAAATACAATACCATAGGGGTGAGGGTATGGGTTGGTATATTCTGCTGGGATTTCTGTCGGCTTATGGCGCGCTGAGTGTTTTGTGGGCATCCCTGGGCTGGCTGCTGCCGGGACTGCGGGGCTGCGCCGTGGTGTACATGGGCACGCCGGGGGAAGGTATGCGCCGCCGCTGGCGCTGGCTGCGGGGACTGGGACTGGTGAACTGTCCCTTTCTTGCCGTCACCAAGGAACAAACGGAAGATATGGAAGTGTGCGGCCGGGAAGAACTGATTGCGAGGCTTACGCGGGAGGCAGAGAGATTGGGCGGAACAGGAACTTGAGATTTTACAGGGTGCGGTCAGCGCCGTGGTGTATCAGAATTACGAAAACGGCTATGCCGTGCTGCGGCTGAATTTAGGCGGCGGACAGACGGTGACGGTGGTGGGAACCATTCCCCTGCCCGCCGTGGGCGAAAAGCTCATGGTCACGGGAAAATGGAGCAATCACCCGAGCTACGGACGGCAGTTTGAGGCGGAATTCTTAGAGCGGCTCATGCCCCAGACCGCCATGGAAATTCTGAACTATCTGTCCAGCCGGGTCATCAAGGGCATCGGCCCCCGGATGGCGGCCCGGATTGTGGAGCGGTTCGGCGCTGAGACTTTGGCGGTGATGGAGCGGGAGCCGGAGCGTCTGGCGGAGGTCGCCGGGATTTCCCGGGAAAAGGCCCGCTCTATCGGCGAGGAATTTCGTTTACAGGTGGGAATGCGGCAGATTATGGAGTTTTTCGCCCTGCACCATCTTCCAGCGGAGCTGGCGGTGCGCACCTACAAGCGCTACGGTGACAGCACCATGGAGCTGTTGTACGACGATCCCTACTTACTGATGGACGAGGAGCTGGAAGCGGAATTCGGAGCGGTGGATCAGTTGCCCCCCCCGCGGGGCGCCGCCGCGCCCGCCCCCCGGCGGGCGGAGCCACGCGTCCCGCCCGAGCTCAACTACCCCCTCACCGGGGGCCACAGCTTCCTGCCGGAGGACAAGCTGATTGCCGCCACGGCACGGCTTCTGACCGTGGAGGAGGACACCGTGAAGCAGGCGGTGGAGCGTCTCCTGCAGGTGGACAGACTGAACCGGGAACAATTGGCGGGCATTACCGTCATCTACCTGCCCCAGCTGTACGAAGCGGAGACAGAATCCACCCGGCGGCTGCTGGAATTCGCGGGAAACACCTTCCCGGAACCCAAGAATCTGGACAAGCTCATCCGCTCCGTTGCGAAAGACAGTGGCATTGACTATTCGCCTCAGCAGCTGGAAGCCATCCGGGAGGCGGCGACTAGAGGCTTGCTTCTGATTACCGGCGGCCCGGGCACGGGAAAAACCACCATTTTGAACGGTATTTTAGAACTATTAGGCAGAATGCAGCTGCGCTGTCTGCTGGCGGCTCCCACGGGACGGGCGGCAAAGCGGCTCAGCGAGGTCACCGGGGAGGACGCTTCCACCATCCACAGGCTTTTGGAAGCGGGCATCGACCCGGCCACGGGGAAGATGTTCTTCGCCCGGGACGAGGAAAATCCATTAAAATGCGACGCAGTGATTGTGGACGAAATGTCCATGGTGGATATCCAGCTGCTTCACAGCCTTTTGCAGGCCATCCCCCAGGGCAAGCGGCTTATTCTGGTGGGCGACCCTGACCAGCTGCCCCCAGTGGGGCCGGGATTCCCCTTTGGGGATATGCTGCGCAGCGGCGTCCTGCCCTCGGTGCGGCTGACGGAAATCTTCCGGCAGGCTCAGCAGAGCCTCATCGTCATGAACGCCCACCGGGTCAATCAAGGGGAGATGCCGGACTTAAAGTGCGTCACCAGTGACTTTTTCTTCATGCGCAGAAGCAGCGAAGAAGCCGTGTGCAGTCTCATTCGCGACCTGTGCGCCGCCCGGCTGCCCCAGAATATGGGAATCCCCTCTGACCAGATTCAGGTGCTGTCCCCCACCCGCAAGGGCGCCGTGGGCACGGTGAACCTGAACCGGCTTTTGCAGGAGGCCCTGAATCCTCCCGGCCCCGACAAAAAGGAGCGGGCCTTTGGAGATTACCTGTTCCGGGAAGGCGACCGGGTGATGCAGATTCGCAACAATTACGACATATTGTGGAAAAAAACGGATGCCAGTATGGTAGGTGCGGGGATTTTCAACGGTGACGTTGGCATCATCCAGTCCATCGACACCGGGTCGGAAACCCTGAGCGTTCTGTTTGACGACAAAGTGGCGGAGTACGATTTCACCCAGCTCAGTGAGCTGGAACCTGCCTACGCCATGACGGTGCACAAAAGCCAGGGCAGCGAGTACCGGGCGGTGGTGCTGACCGCCTGGAACGGCTCGCCGTATCTGCTCAGCCGCAGCATTCTCTACACCGCCATCACCCGGGCACGGGAGCTGCTGGTGATTGTGGGAAAAGAGGAGACGGTGGGCATTATGGTGGAAAATGCCAAAAAAAGCCGCCGCTACAGCGGCTTAAAGCTGAGATTGCAGGGGAAAGTGGGATGAAACTGTATCATTTTCTCATGGAGCTGCTGTTCCCGCCCAAGTGTGTGCTGTGCCGGAAGCTGCTGAAAAACGGGGAGGTTGACCTGTGCGCAGACTGCCGGGTGGACGCGCCGGAGTACCCGAATCGGAAAATTAAGCTCCAATTTCTTGACAGCTTCGCCGCCGTCTGGTACTATGAAGGCAGCGTAAGGAGCAGTCTTCTGCGTTATAAGTTTTACAGTGCCCGCTCTTACAGCGTTTCCTACGGCCGAATCCTCGCCATGAAGCTTCTGCGGGAGTACCCCGAGGGCTTTGATATGCTGACCTGGGTACCCGTGAGCCGCCTGCGAAAATTGCGCCGGGGCTACGATCAGGTGGAGCTGCTGGCAAAGGCCGTGGGAACAGAGCTGGGGTTGTCCCCGGTTGCGACGTTAAAAAAGATTCGCAACAATCGCCCCCAATCCCGTATGAAAGACCCGGCGGCCCGGAAGGCCAACGTGCTGGGCGCTTACCGTCTGACGGATAGCGCTGAGGTAAGGGGAAAACGTGTTTTGCTGCTGGACGACATTCTTACCACCGGCGCCACCGCCGGGGAATGCGCCCGGATGCTGCGTATGGCTGGGGCGAAGGAAGTACATTGTGCCGCTGTGGCGGCCGCACGAAAGTAAAGGTGTCACTATGTCTCTGTTTTCTATGTTTTCCAACGACTTGGGCGTGGATTTGGGCACGTCCAATGTTCTGATTTATGCC
>CAMGCA010000045.1 GCA_946011705.1 uncultured Clostridia bacterium
GCTACCCCGCTGGTGGCCGCCGCCGACGGCCCCATGCCCCAGCCCCGGTTCGTGCTGCAGAAGGCACTGGAACTGGGCCACAAGGTCATCGTGGCTGTGAACAAGATCGACAAGCCCGACGCCCGGATTCATGAGGTCATGGACGAGGTGCTGGAGCTGCTGCTGGAGCTGGACGCCACCGACGAGCAGTTCAACTCCCCCACCGTGTTCTGCTCCGGCCGTCAGGGCACCGCTTCCTACGGCCCCGACGAGGTTGGCACCGATCTGACCCCCCTGTTCGAAACCATCGTCAATTATATCCCCGCCCCCGGCGGCGATGACACCGCTCCCCTGCAGCTGCTGGTGTCCTCCATCGACTATAACGAGTATGTGGGCCGAATTGCCGTTGGCCGTGTGGAACGGGGCACCATCAAGGTCAATCAGGAGGTCACCATCTGCGACTTCCACGACCCCGAAATCAAGCAGAAGGGCAAGGTGGTTGCCCTGTACGAGTTTGATGGGCTGGGCAAGAACCCCATCCAGGAAGCCCACGCCGGTGAGATTGTAGCCCTTTCCGGCATGGCGGACATCACCATCGGCCGCACCCTGTGCGCCCCCGACTGTGTGGAAGCCCTGCCCTTCGTGAAAATCTCCGACCCCACCATCGAAATGACCTTCGCCGTCAACGATTCTCCCTTCGCCGGTAAGGAGGGCAAGTTCGTCACCTCCCGGAACCTGCGGGACCGGCTGGAAAAGGAACTGCTGAAAGATGTGTCCCTCCACGTCACCGAGCAGGGCACCGATGCCTTCAATGTGGCGGGCCGGGGCGAGATGCACCTGTCCATCCTGATGGAGACCATGCGCCGGGAGGGCTTTGAGTTCTCCGTATCCACTCCCCGTGTGTTGACGAAGACCATCGACGGCAAGGTCTGCGAGCCTATCGAGCGGATGGTGGCCGACGTGCCCGAGGAGTGCATGGGCTCCGTCATCGAGAAAATGGGCCGCCGGAAGGGTGACCTGCTGGGCATGACCCCCATGGGCAACCGCTATCGTTTGGAGTTCCTGGTTCCCTCCCGTGGCCTGTTCGGCTACCGCAGCGAGTTCCTCACCGACACCAAGGGCGAGGGTATCATGTCCTCCGTGCTGGATAGCTATGCTCCCATGAAGGGCGAAAATGAGCGCCGTCTGGTGGGTTCCCTCATCGCCTTCGAGCCCGGCGAGGCCGTGACCTACGGTCTGGGCGCGGCCCAGGAGCGGGGCACCCTGCTGATTGGGCCTGGCACCCCAGTCTATGCCGGTATGGTGGTAGGCATTTGCAGCCGGAACGAGGATATGACCGTCAACGTCTGCAAGCGCAAGCAGCTGACCAATATGCGTGCCGCCGGTTCCGATGACGCCATCCGACTGGTGCCCCCCAAGAATATGTCTCTGGAACAGTGTCTGGAATTTCTGGCAGACGACGAGCTGCTGGAATGCACCCCCAAGAGCCTGCGCATCCGTAAGCGGGAGCTGGATCACAGCATCCGTATGCGCAACCTCATGAAGAAGCGGGCACAGGAGCAGGGCTAGGCCACATGAAAGCGGTTTTCTTCGCTTTAATTTTCGTCCTCTGCCTGATGGGCTGCGGCAAGTCCCTCCCGGAAGAAACGCTGCCGTCCACGGAAGCTCCCCTGCCGGTAATGGCGGCGGAGGCCGCCGTGGAAACGACAGGCCCCACCGAAACGGAGCCGCAGGAGGAACGGTTTCTCCTGACCTTCGCGGGGGACTGCACCCTGGGCGCGAATCCCAAAAACACCTACGCCGATGTGGGCTTTCCCCGGGTGGTGGGGGAGGATTACGCCTACCCTTTCCAAAATGTGGTTTCTTATTTTGAAGCGGACGATGCCACCTTCGTGAATCTGGAGGGCACGCTCACCGACGTGGGAAACCCGGCGGACAAGACCTACACCTTCCGCGGTTCTCCGGCCTATAGCCATATTCTCACGGACAATTCCGTGGAAGTGGTTACGCTGGCCAACAACCACAGCTTTGACTATGGGCAGGCCGGGTACAATTCCACCCGGACGGTTCTGGAAGAAGCGGGTGTTCCCTACGGAGAACGTGACACTGGCGTTCTGATTGAGCTGGACTGTGGCCTGAACGTAGGCTTGTACGGCATGGTCTACTACAAGCTGGATGTGGAGGACATGAAGACGGAGATCGCTTCTCTGCGGGAGCAGGGGGCCGAGCTGGTGATCGTGGCCCCCCACTGGGGCGTGGAGGGCAGCTACTGTCCAACCCAGCTTCAAATTGATGTCGGTCACGCAGCCATCGATGCGGGTGCCAACATCGTCTGGGGCAGCCATCCTCATGTGCTTCAGCCCGTCGAGGAGTACGGCGACGGGATCATCTACTACTCCATGGGCAACTTCTGTTTCGGCGGAAACAGCAAGCCAGAGGATTTTGACACAGTACTTTTGCAGCAGGAGGTCATCCGCAGCCCGGAGAGTGAAATTTCTCTGGGAATCCTGAAAATCATCCCCTGCTCCATCAGTTCTGAAAAAAATGTCAACAACTACCAGCCCACTCCCATGGCAGCGGATTCGGAAGAATATATCCGGGTGCTCAGCAAGCTGGACAGCTCCTTTGAAGGGCCCAATCTGAAAATCCGCAAAATCGGGAAATAAATATTGACCAAACCGCATTTTTCGGTTATAATGATTTGGCATGACCGTATTGGTCTGTAAAATTTGTGTTGCTGCGGTCAATTTTTGACTGTTGAGCATATTGAATTTTGACAGGAGGTGTAAGTGTTATGAAGCGTACCTATCAGCCCAGCCGTCGTCATCGTTCCAAGGTTCACGGTTTCCGTCAGAGAATGGCTACTTCCAACGGCCGTAAGGTTCTGGCCCGCCGCCGCGCCAAGGGCCGCAAGGTTCTGTCCGCCTGATGCGCCTGTTGCGTGGGTCGATACCACACAAAACGGAATAGCGCCTACAGAGCGAAACGGGAGCTACAGCGGGGTGAATGCAGCATTCGCCCCGCTCCCTTTTTAGCGGGGCGTATTCGCGATAGGATGATTTCATGAAGTATTCAACCAGTCTGAAACTCAACCACATCTTCCGCCGCCTGTACCACACCTCCGGCTTTGCCGATGGTCTTCTGGTGCTCTACGCCCGGAAAAACCGGACTGCCGAAAATCGGGTGGGCATCACCGTCAGCAAGAAGCTGGGCAAGGCCCATGTGCGCAACCGCACCCGCCGCCGTATTCGGGAGGTCTACCGGCTCAACGAGGCGTGCTTTCGTCCCGGCTGGGACATTGTGGTGGTTGCCCGCAGCAAGGCTGTGGATGCCGAGTTTTCTCAGCTCACGAAAAGCTATCTGACGCTGGCGAAAAAGGCGGGCATTCTGCGGGAAGGAGTCCAGCCGTGAAAACCATCCTCATTGCTCTGATCCGTTTTTTCCGGCACGGTGCCGGTTTCGGCCTACCTGCAGCGCCTACGCCATGGAGGCAATTGGCAAGTACGGGGCATGGAAGGGCGGCATACTCGCCCTGAAGCGTTTTTTACGCTGCAATCCCTTCTACAAAGGGGATATTATCGACCCCGTTCCTTGACTCCCATCCCCAACAATCCTTAAGGAGGAAAGCCAATGATTCTCGCATTCAAGCTCAGCGACATCATCACCGTCCCCTTCGGCTGGCTGCTGGCACTGCTGTACCACACCACCAACAACTACGGTGTCGCTCTGATCATCTTCGGTCTGGCGGTTCAGGTCATTCTGACCCCCATCAACGCCAAGGCCAAAAAGGGCATGATGGGTATGTCCCGTCTAACCCCCCAGGTGCAGGACATCCAGCGCCGCTATCCCAACGATCCCCAGAAGCAGAACGAGCTGACCCAGAAGCTGTATCAGGACGCGGGCGTGTCCATGACCGGCGGCTGTCTGTGGAGCTTTATTCCCATGCTGATTCTGATTCCCCTGTACGCCGTCATCCGTCAGCCCATCACCTACATCCTCATGGAGTCTCAGGAGACTGTCACCGAGATCATCCGGGTGCTGAAGGAGATTGCTCCAGATATCTTCACCAAGAACAGCTACTACGATGAGATCTACGCCGCGCAGGCCCTGCCCATGTACGCCGAACAGCTGAAGGCTGCCATCCCCGCCATCAAGGATGTCACTCTTGCCGGCATCAACTTCAACTTCCTGGGCATCAACCTGGGCGCTGTGCCCCAGTTCAACATCTTCAGCCCCACCTGGGTCTGGAACTGGGCTCACATCGGCGCCTTCCTGATCCCCTGCCTGTCCGCCGGTTCTCAGGTGCTGCAGATGTGGATCAGCCAGAAGACCAACGATTCCGTCATCACCAACGAAAAGGGCGTTCAGGACGAGGAGACTGCCAAGAAATCTCAGGCAGCCCAGACCAATCAGACCATGATGCTGATGATGCCCCTGATGTCCCTGTGGATCGGCTTCACCCTATCCGCCGGTCTGTCCCTGTACTGGTTCATCGGCGGCGTGTTCCGTATGGTCACCGACCCCATCATGACCAACCACTACCGCAAGATCTATGATGCCGAGGATGCCGTCCGGCTCCAGAAGGCGCTGGAGGAAGAGCGGATCGAGGCCGAGAAGGAGCGGATCCGGGCCGAGCGCCGGGCCGCCAACCCCGAGGGCATCACCACCAACACCAGCAAGAAGAAGCTGCAAAAGCAGCAGCGGGATCAGGAGCAGGCCGCCAAGGCTGCCGCCGCCAAAGAGTACGCTGCCCGGAAGGGTATCGTTGAGGACGAGGATGAGGAGGACGCCTGTATGTCCGGCATTCCCAGCCGTCCCTACTGCAAGGGCCGCAACTATGATCCCAACCGCTACAGCGCAACGGAGGAATAAACCATGGAAAAGACCATCGTATCCACCGGAAAAACCATTGATCTTGCCATCGAGGCTGCTCTGAACCAGCTGGGTCTGGACCGGGACAGCGTGTCCGTCATGGTTCTGCAGCAGGCCAAGACCGGCTTCCTGGGCTTCGGTGCCCAGCCCGCCAAGGTTCAGCTGACCTACGAAGTGCCGGATCCCGTGGTGGAGAAGGCCCCCGAGAAGCCCAAGAGTGCTCTGGGCAGTGCTTCCCGCTCCAAACCCAAGGCCGCCGCCATCCCCGGTGTAACCCCCGAGCCTGCCAAGCCCGAGGCCCCCAAGCCCGCCGCTCCCAAGGCCGAAGCGCCGAAGGCTCCCCGACAGGACAAGGCCAAGGCTCCCCGCCCTGAAAAGAAGGCGGAAGCCCCCAAGGCCCCCAGAGAGCAGAAGCCGGAAAAGAAGGCAGAGTCCAAGGTGTACACTCCCGCCGAGCCCGGCTCCACCGAGGAAAAAATCGAAGTCTTCATCAAGGGTCTGCTGGAGCACATGGGCTCTCAGGCCGTTCCCCAATGCGTGAAGATGGAGAATAACACCTATAAGGTTGACCTGGTCGGCGATGATCTGGGTTACCTGATCGGCCGCCGGGGCGACACCCTGGACGCCATTCAGCATCTGGCCAACTACACCATCAACCGTGGCGTGGACGGTCACGTCCGGGTGAATGTGGACGCCGAGTGCTACCGGGAAAAGCGGGAGGACAGCCTGCGCCGCTACGCCCGGAAGAAGGCCCAGCAGGTGCTGAAGGCCCGCCGCCGCACCACCCTGGAGCCTATGAACGCCTACGAGCGGCACGTCATCCACGCCGCACTGCAGGACATGGACAACATTACCACCCACTCCACCGGTGTGGAGCCAAACCGCCGGGTGGTCATCGAGTATGTAAGATAACGCAGAAAGCCCCAGCCGAACCGGTTGGGGCTTCAGCGGCGAGTCGCCGCGGACAATGCGTCACGGACACTGGGTGGTTGTCGTACATCCTCTGGGCCCCTCGACTGGAACCGCTCAGTAAATGCAGAATATTGCCTCAAAAAACAGGGAGCAGTCCGTGAACTGCTCCCTGAAATGCTTTATCCTTTAAGCCCGCTCAGCGGCCTCCACAACGTGCTTCATCAGCACAGAGGTGGTGACGGAACCTACACCGCCGGGAACGGGGGTGATGGCATCAACAATCGCGGCAACCTCGTCGAACTTGGCGTCGCCGGCGATGGCGCCCTTGCCGCCCTTGGCGTTTGGCTTGTTCTCGTCCCAGTTGATGGACACGTCAATGACCACCTGGCCGGGCCGGACGTAGTCGGCGGTCAGAGAGTTCAGCACACCGGCGGCGGAGACGATGATGTCAGCGCCCTTGCAGATTTCAGCGGTGTTCACGGTCTTGGTGTGGCAGACGGTGACGGTGGCGTTCTTGCCCATGAGCATCATGGCAGCAGGCTTGCCCACAACCAGAGACCGGCCGATGACGACAGCGTTCTTGCCCTTGCAGTCGATGCCGTAGTAGTCCAGAATCTCCATGCAGGCGGAAGGCGTGCAGGGGGCGAGGCCCAGATCGTTCAGGCCCTCGAACACACCGGCGTTGGACAGGTGGGTCATGCAGTCCACGTCCTTCTGGGGCGCCAGGCGGTTGCAGATTTCGTTCTGGTCGGCCTTCAGGTGCTTGGGCAGGGGCCGGAACATGAGAACACCGTGGATGGAGTCATCGGCGTTGACCTGATCGATGACAGAGAGCACATCCTCCTTGGTGGCGTCGGCAGGCAGCTCGAACTTCTTGACGTCCACGCCCACCAGCTCGGCGCGCTTGGTTGCGCCCTTCTCGTAGGACAAGTCGGAGGGGTCAGCGCCCACGCGGATGATGCCCAGAGTGGGGACAATGCCCTTCTCCCGCAGAGCAGCGGTACGGGTCTGCAGATTGGCGTTCAGAGCATCGGTGACTTCCTTGCCCAACAGTAACTTTGCCATGTATCATTTCTCCTTACTTTATCAAATCTAAACGGTAAACTCTTTGAATCGGTAGCGTTACCGAGCAGCGCCTAATGGTGTTACGACTACAGACACGTTGGTAACGCATTAGCCGTCGGCCTTGCCGACCGCATTGGCCGGCCGCCCAGTAGATCAGGGTTCCAGCTTTTTTCCGTAGTAACGAACCGAGCAGCGCCCAACGGTGTATCGACTACAGGCACGTTGGTAACGCATTAGCCGTCGGCCTTGCCGACCGCATTGTCTGGCCGCACTGCGGCCTACTGACCAAAACCAGCTTTGACTTCGTCAAAAATCTCGTCTGCCAGCTGGCAGTACTTGTTCAGCATCAGATTTGCCTTGCGGTTCAGCTCCTCGGCGACTTCCCGGTTTTTCAGGGTCTTGGTGTTGATGAACACGTTCAGGGAAGCGGCCTGCAATGCAGCCTTGCAGCACACCGCGCCGCAGCCGGCGTCGGAGACAGCCAGCCGGGAGCCCTTGGCGGCGAAGACGGCTACGCAGTCGATGGCCTCGCAGCACAGCTCCATTATGTGCATGGGCACCTTGCAGGCGGTGATGGTGGCCTCTTCCAAAATTTTATCCCGGTTGGGGTCGTCCTTGGGGATGCCGTAGGCCTTGGACAGGGGAACGAAGCCCTTGTCGTCCTCTTCCACCTGATTGAGCAGTTCGGTTTGCAGAGCGTCACACTTTGCCTTCAGAGCGATGATCTCCGCCTCCACGTCGGCGTATTTCTTCTTGCCCACGGTCAGGGAGCCCACCATGTTGCCCAGCGCGGTGCCGATGGCGCCAACCAGAGCGGCAGCGCCGCCGCCGCCGGGGGCGGGAGCGTTGGAGGCCAGCACTTCCACAAAGTTGCGGCAGGATTCCATTGTCATATCCATAAATTGAATTCTCCTAAATCTGGTATTGTAGGGCGGGGGCTTGCCCCCGCCCTACGAATAAGTGCATTTTTGAAAAAGCACAGGCGAGGGGGTCGCCTGTGCTTTTTGTGTTAAGTAATCGCTTAGAACAGGCCGGTAATCTTGCCGGTCTCGTCCACATCGATGCGCTCGGCAGCGGGAACCTTGGGCAGGCCGGGCATGGTCATGATCTCACCGGTCAGGGCAACCAAGAAGCCGGCACCGGCGGAAACCTTCACATTGCGCACAGTGATGGTGAAGCCACGAGGTGCGCCCAGCTTGGTCTGGTCGTCGGTGAAGGAATACTGGGTCTTGGCCATGCAGATGGGCATATGATCGTAGCCCAGCTCGGTCAGGGTCTTGATCTGCTTCTCGGCGTTGGCGGTGAAGTTCACGCCGTCCGCGTGGTAAATCTTCTTGGCAATGGCCTCGATCTTCTCCTTGATGGAGCAGTCCAGCTCGTAGGAGAAGGTGAAGTCGTTGGGCTGCTCGCACAGACGGATGACTTCCTTCGCCAGCTCGATGCCGCCTTCGCCGCCCTTGCCCCAAACCTCGGACAGAGCCACATTGACGCCCAGAGCCTTGCACTTCTCTTCAATCAGCTTCAGCTCGGCCTCGGTGTCGGTGGGGAAGCGGTTGATAGCCACCACGCAGGGCAGCTTGTAGACGGTGGTGATGTTCTCAACGTGCTGCAGCAGGTTGGGCAGACCCTTCTCCAGAGCCTCCAGATTCTCCTTGCCGGTCTCGGCCTTGGGCACGCCGCCGTTGTACTTCAGGGCACGGGCGGTAGCGACCAGAACCACGCAGGAGGGCTTCAGGCCAGCCATGCGGCACTTGATGTCCAGGAACTTCTCAGCACCCAGGTCAGCGCCGAAGCCGGCCTCGGTGATGGCGTAGTCGCCCAGCTTCAGAGCGATCTTGGTAGCGGTGACGGAGTTGCAGCCGTGAGCGATGTTGGCGAAGGGGCCGCCGTGAACGAAGGCGGGGGTGTGCTCCAGGGTCTGAACCAGGTTGGGCTTCAGAGCGTCCTTCAGCAGAGCAGCCATAGCGCCCTGAGCGTTCAGGTCACCGGCGGTGACGGGCTTGCCGGCATAGGTGTAGCCAACCACCAGACGAGCCAGACGGTTCTTCAGATCGGTAATGTCGGAGGCCAGGCACAGAACAGCCATGATCTCGGAAGCCACGGTGATGTCGTAGCCGTCCTCACGGGGGGTGCCGTTGACCTTGCCGCCCAGGCCGTCAACGACGAAGCGGAGCTGACGGTCGTTCATATCGACGCAGCGACGCCAGGTGATCTGACGGGGGTCGATGCCCAGAGCGTTGCCCTGATAAATATGGTTGTCCAGCATAGCGGCCAGCAGGTTGTTGGCAGCGCCGATGGCGTGGAAGTCGCCGGTGAAGTGGAGGTTGATGTCCTCCATGGGCACCACCTGGGCGTAGCCGCCGCCGGCGGCGCCGCCCTTGACGCCGAACACAGGCCCCAGGGACGGCTCCCGCAGCGCCACCATCACGTTCTTGCCCAGCTTGCGAAGGCCGTCGGCCAGACCCACGGTGGTGGTGGTCTTGCCCTCGCCGGCGGGGGTGGGGTTGATGGCGGTGACCAGAATCAGCTTGCCGTTGGGCTTGTCAGCCATATCCTTCAGGATGTTGTAGTCAACCTTGGCCTTGTAGTTACCGTACTGCTCCAGATACTTCTCGTCCACACCCGCGGTCTTGGCGATCTCGCGAATGTGCAGCATCTCGGTTTCCTGTGCGATTTCGATGTCAGACTTGAATCCCATGTTAATACACTCCTTGTAATGTGTTGGTGCCTGCCGTTCTTGGCCCGGCCCGTACAGGATCAGATGCGGCTGCCGTTGAAATGGCTCACCGCATATTTATTCGGTACTTAAGTACCGAAATAAGAATACCACTCTTTCCGGGGCTTGTCAATATGTATCCGGGATTTTCTTTGTAAAATTTCGTGGATAGGCGACAAATTGTCTTCCGCCGTCCCATCACTTTTTATGGATTTGGAACAGGATTTCCACATCATCGGTCTGATCGGTGGAAACGGTCAGTTTTGCCTGCCCAGACCGGCCAATGGTGCGCAGATAGGCGCCGGTCATGCCGCCCTCGGCGGTGACCACATGGGGGCCGACCAGTTCCGCGTCCCCTGTCAGGGTCAGGTGCACCGGCACCAGCGCGTACCCCCCGCCGTACCCCGAAACCACCCCCAACCCCAACCGCCCCCCTCCCCCC
>CAMGCA010000046.1 GCA_946011705.1 uncultured Clostridia bacterium
AGGAATTGTGGATTGCATTCTGCTTGGCAGCCTATTCGGAGCGGGGGTCTTCTTTTTGGAATGCCCTTCGCATCCGCTGGGTTTCGTATTCTCTGGGATCGATGTCTGCGTACATCTCTGCGGCAATTTCCCGCAGGACCTCCCGTGCGCGGATTTCATCCACCGGCAGCTGGCTGATCAGCTCCTCCAGTTCGGATTTCAGCGTGTCCAGCCGCTGGGAATGCCCTCTCGGCGTCTGCGGTGTTGCAATCCGTTCCGGATTTCTGGCGAGACAGTTCAGTAAATACAGAACCTCGTGTTCGATATGCGGTGTAATCCTGCACCCACATTTTCTCCGCAGCACCGTCTGTGCATCCGTTTTCTGTACTGGCGGGGCTTTTTTCTTCCGCTTTTCTTCCGCATCCAGGAAAACGACTGTGTCTATCAAAACCGGGAAGCCGCTGTCACCCAGGTATCTTGTATCTGCCAGGATTCTGGCAACCATGTTCTTATTCCACGGTTTGCCGGGATCGTAGGAAACCGCGGTATTGTTCATGAATTCCGTCAGCTCCCGAATGCTTATCCCCATGTTATATCTGGAAAACAGGTGCAGCACCCAGCTTCTATCCACAGAATCAATTACCACCCTCCCCGATTCCATTTTATAGCCGAAGGGCAGTTTTCGTTTTGTCCCCATCTTACCTGACCGTCCTTTCAATGGATTCCGGCAGTTCCAATCCGCTTTTCAGCCGGAAACGGATTTTGGTATTACTCTGCAGGATGATTCTGTCAATCAGCTCGCAGAACAGCTCCCCATCGAAGGCATCCAGAATCTCCGGCCCAGTCAGCAGCGTTTCCTGTAACTGCTGCGTTGCATCGATGGATTGATCGTACTCCATGTCCCGGAGTTTTTCTTTCTGTTGCTTGGCGTTGCGGAGCTGCTCTGCCAGCTGATTGCTTTTGGATATAAAAATATCAGGGTCAACCAACCCCTGCCTGTTCAGCAGGGCCAAAGCGTGACTCTGACTCAAAATATCGGATATTTCCCTGTTCAGTTCCACCGCTGCGGGACTCCACAGCATCCGGCGTTTCCGAACCTCTGCCATCTGCTTCATGTGGAAAGATAGAACTTCAGGGTTATGTCTGAGGTTATAGTACAATCTGAGGAATGCGGCAGTGATTGCGTCCTCCGGCACCGGAGGCATATCGCATTGAGTATTATCCTCTTCGTGCCTTCTGCATACCCAGTACCACACATCATTGGTTTTCTTTGACCTGCAAAGGCTGCCGCAGCATCCACAGTACAATTTCTTTGAAAATGGTCTGGCATCGGTATCGCTCATCTCAACCCTGCGGCTCGATCTCAGATGCGCCGCCTGATCAAACATCTCCTGTGGAATGATCGCAGGATTACTGTTGCGAACATAATACATTGGGCGCTCTCCCCTGTTCGGCTTCTTCATTCTGGGGAAGGAATCTGTACGATACTTTTTCTGTAAAAGGGCATTTCCTGCGTAGCGTTCGTTTGTAAGGATGTAGTCAACCAATTTCCTGTTCCAAATCCTGCCCAATGCCGCTTCCGCATTAAGCCTGGCTGCAATTTCTCTGGAATTCTTTCCTTGCAGGTAATCCTCAAAAATGCCGTAAATCACAGGGGCTTCCTCCGAGGCAATCTCCAATCCGTTATCACTCAATTGGAATCCTGTAGCGGCGCGGCAGGTATTGAAGGTGCCGTTCTCCATCCGCTTCTGAACGCTCCACCTCATATTTCTGGAAATGGATTCGCTTTCCGCCTGGGCACAGGAGGCAATCACTGCTGTTAACATTTCGCTGGAAACCATCTTGGTATCGATGTTGTGTTCCTCGAAGTAGATGCTGATTCCAAGGGATTTCAGTTCCCGGATCGTTTCCAGGCACTCCGTGGTGTTTCTGGCAAACCGGGATATGGATTTTACCAGCACCTTATCGATGCGTCCCTTTCGGCAATCCGCAAGAAGGCGTTGGAAATCCTTCCGTCTCTTTGCGGAAGTACCGGTGATCCCTTCATCCGCATAGATATCAACCAACTCCCATTGGTCATGTGCAGTGATCATTTCAGTGTAATGATTGTTTTGTGCGGTGAAGCTGTTGATTTGGTCATCTGAATCGGTACTGACACGGCAGTAGGCGGCAACCCGCAGGACGATTTCCTCCTCCGGCTGTGTCGCTGGTATAAAAATCTGTTTTCTTGCCAAGTTATCCCTTGCCGTTGCCATAACGCCACCTCCTCTTATTAGCAACACACATTACCACACCTTTCGCAGAATAGCTATGAATTGATAGAGTATAATGGTGGATAATTCCAGTTGCTTTCTTCCGTTCCCCACCGCTGATCGCAACAAGTTCCATAACTTCTGCCTTTTCTACACGACAATTTGTATGGAAATTCAACAATTAACCAGACACTTTGTTGGCTATCAGGGAGTGTGCTTTTCCGCTAAAATATGGTTATCGATCAGGAAACCGATCGGAACCCTACATTTTAGAGGAGGAAACGGATCATGGCATTTTCAATTGATTCCAAGGTGAAGGACTTAAGAAAGAGCGAGGCCGCCAGCGACATTATCGCGCAGTACACCTCCGGCTTTAAGACGGATCCCCAGATGAAGCTGGTGGGCGCACTGACCTTCCGCAAGCTCTGCTCCTTCCCCCAGGCCGGTCTGAGCGCAGAACAGCTGGCAGAAATCGACGAAAAGCTGAAGGCACTCGGCTAATGATGGAAAACACCGCTGCTTCACAGAAAGCAGCGGTGTTTTGTTATACTTTGCGCCCAATTTCTCCGTGAATTTGCTGAGCCTTCAGAAGAATCTGAAGTAGGAGCCGCTGTTCCGGATCCTCCAGATCACAATTCAGCTCCCGCTTGATCCGCGCAAGGCGTTCAATCAGCGTGCTGCGGTTCAGATAAAGCTTTGCAGTGGTTTTCGTTACGCTCATGTTGCAGTCCAGAAAAATGCGCAGCGTTTCCATATAGCTGACCTGAGAATCCAGATCATGGCGCATGAGGTTCTGCAACCCCTGTGTGTAATACATTTCCATTGGCAGATTTCCAATGGCATTGATTAAAAGCTCCCGGAGTGCGTAATCCCGGAATGGGTAGAACATTTTGTCAGGATCAAACAACTGACCATTTTCCACTGCGGCGCAGGCTTGATAATAATAGGGTCTGGCCTGATAGATGTCATGGAACGGGTCACTGATCCCCACGCTGCTGTCAAAAGCGCGCAGCAACGGCGTCAGATGCTTCTGAAGGAGTGTGAGATAGCTTTCCTCCTCTGCCTGCTGCCTGGATATCTCAATAAAGCAGATCAGTGACTCATCGTATTCAAACGCGACGCTTCTGCGAAATTCATCCTCAATGGCATTGCAAAGGTACTTGACCGGAAGCTGAACCAGCGGACTTCGGAACTTGATCTTAACGCAAATATGCTCCTGCTCCAGATAGGAGGTGTCGATGGTTCTGCGCTGATTCAGGGTTACCTGAACGCCATCCACAATGTCCATCAGCGCCTGACGCAGTCTGCTCTGGTCACTCCCGGACACAGAGGAATACCGGCGAAGCGCAAGCTGAATCATTTCCGCAAGATAAATCGCCAACTGCTTATCACTTTCCCGGTACTTTCTGTTCCGATAATCTATGGACAGGCAGCCAGAGTATTCCCCGTTCTCAAACAGATTCACATTCAATGTTGTGCTTCCGGGCAGATTCAGCAGCAGCGGCTCTCTGACATCGGTGGACATCTCATGCAATTCCATAAATTCGTTCAGAGACTCCAGAGGAAGACCTGTACTTTCCCTGCTGCCCCAGCTGATTCTGTCCATCTTTCCCAATTCGACGAAGCTGAAATCCGTATGCGCCAGATAGTGAAAATTGGAATTGAGCACCACAATGGGATTGTCGAATATCTCCCGGCTGCACTGAATCATTTCACTCAGACTCGCGGTGGTGTCAAGTATTCTCCGCAGGGATTCCTCCCATCGGTCAAAGCGGTTATAGATACGGCTGATGAGGTTAAACGCACGGCTGCTTCGGACATCCCCCCGGAGCTGAATCACGTTGCATTTCCCCTCATAGCGGGGCAGGTACACGCTGTCACCCAGCAGAAGAATCAGCGCGCCCGGTTCAATCCGGGGACGCAGAGGCAGATCCTGCGCCTTCACCAAATAAACGTGATCCGCGCGAAAACGCTCCTGTCCTTTTTCAAGGAATTCCGGGCGGAGCAGGTGCAATGCGGTTTCCTTCTGACCATGGTAAACGGCATCCAGTTCCGCCGGAAGATTGTCAAAAATCAGATTGGCATTCAGTTTCATACACACACCCCTGTTTTGTCGGATTCCCAATAGGCACGTTTCACAGTCTTTCTCTATTTCTTTCATTATATCACAGATTGCAATACATTTCCGCAGAAAATTTCTCTTTAGCCTTTCTTTCGGCACCCATCAAAATGTATGGTTTTTTTACGAAATAACCGACAGTTTGCTGTCTGTCGAAGCAATTCCCTCCCCGCTACAATGATTTTGGATATTAAGTCCGGCCCGGCTGCCGGCTAAGGGAGGTAAACATATGCCGCTGAACGACAAACTCAATCAAACAAAATGCGTCACCACCGTATGGGGAAAGCTGATCCCGGAACGGGAAGCCTACAGCTATGCGCTTCGGCACATTGCAGCTTTCACCGCAAATATCTTCCAGGTCATGCGGATTCTGGAGCCCGACTTCAACAAGCGAACCGAGGCAATCTGCGAAACATCGTATATGTTCAACATGTCTGCCTGCAGCGACGACTATAAGGCCGCGTTTTACGGCGAGTGGAATATCCCGGAGTTCTGCGACCGATGCGCCTGGCTGGGCGGTATCGTGGGCGACTCCGGCGATGAATACCAGAACATGGCAGGACGTGTAATTCAGTTCACCCGGGATCGGGTGGAAAAAGAGCTGGACGCCTGCCCCTGGGACATCGTCGGCGCGGAGCTGTGCAACATGACCACCGCCATGTTCACCGCGAACTTCGATATTGAATCCGCCGTGCCCGGTGAAAACGAGGTTTCGCTGAATATGTGCGAAGCCAGAGGCTGTGGTGATCGGAAGTGCCGCGTGGTGGCAGAACGCCGGGATACCTTCAACCTTCCCAAGCAGGGCTGGCTGGATCACATGGGCACCCCCGTTATGCCCATTCACGATACGCCGGAGGAGCGGACAGTGCGGGACGGTCAGTTCATTCGGAACGGCTGTTACTCCCAGGCCTTCGGCGAAGAGAAGTCCCTGGAATGGGCCTACCGCTGGAGCATGGAAAAGGGCTGGGTCTGGTGCGTGGCTTTCCCGCTGATTGCCATCCGCGAAATGGCAGACTCGGAAGAAGAATTTGAGCGTATCTTCAAAATCGTCTTTGCGACTGCCGGTAAAAACGAATTCATCGAGCCTTTCGCCAAAGAGGGACTGCGCAGCTGGCTGGGTGTCCCCCACGAAATCGGCTGGAATGATCCCCGTCTGATGGGCGGATACATCAAGAACATTCTGGATACCCAGTTTGTACCCAGCGAGCTGGACGCGTTCACAAAGGATGAAGTGCGGATCAAGGTAAATGTGGAAACCTTCACCGGTCGTTTTGAGATGGCGCCCATCGATGAGCTGATTCTGGGCTATGAGACGCTGTGGCACAACATGGTCAAAACCCTGGTTTCGCCGGAATGGTCCTGCTGGTTTGAGGATAAGGATGAAGAAGAAATGACCATCGTTGTCGGCAGAAAGATCGACAAGCGCATGGTATAAGGAAGGAGGCTGACCAAAATGTTATTCCGCGAAGATTCCGTCGCACGCGCCCAGCATCAGGCTGTCCGGGAAAACGCCGGCTGGTACCGCTGGACCCACGACCTGGTGGAAGTCAAAGGAAAGGATGCTTTGGCCTTTCTGGATCGCCTGTTCGTGAACAACATCGCCAAAGCCGATATTGGACGCACCAAGTATACCACCATGCTCAATGAAGATGGGAAGATCATCGATGATACCATTGTCATGCACATGGGCGAAAATCTGTACTGGGTTTCAACCCTCTATGCACCCCAGATGGTGAGCTGGATGGATGCGCATAAGGGCGACAGCGATGTCGACTACCGGGATATGACCGGTGAGATGGATATGTACGCCATCCAGGGTCCCAATTCCCCTGCAGTGATGAACACGTTGCTGTCCGCTCCTGTGGATAACCTGAAGCGTTTTCAGGTTGCCGACAACAAGATCGGTGACATTCCCGTCATCATCCACCGCAGCGGATTCACCGGCGAAAACGGCTTCGAGGTCTACTGCGACATGGCGGATACCGCCGCGGTGAAGGCTGCCATCCGCTCCGCCTGTGATGCCCACAACGCTCCCGAGGTTACCACACTGGAGGTTTATGTCCGCAGTCTCCCGACGGAAAAGGGATTTGCCCTGCGTCAGGATATGTACCTGCTGACGCCCTACGAGTGTGGGCTCGACTGGTCCGTAGACCTGAACAAGGACTTCATTGGTCGTGATGCCCTTGTGAAAGCAAAGGAGGAAGGACCCAAGAAGCTGCTGGTCGGTCTTGAGTATTTGGCGGAATCCTATGAAGACATTGCCCAGATGGAAATCGTCTGCTGCAAGGGTGTCCCCTGCGGCAGGGTAAAAACAGCAATTTACGGCTATACCGTAGACAAGAATATCGGTTACGCCGTAATCGACGCTCGCAAGGCAATTGAAGGCAATCGGGTAACGGTGGGCTGCAATGATTCTCCCGCCATTATTGTGAAGAAAGGCTGGATTTAACTATGAAACTGGAAGGAAAATCCATCGTCGTCACCGGCGCTTCTGCCGGTATGGGACAGGCGATTGTGACGCTGTTTGCACAGGAAGGCGCCAATATCATTGCGGTTGCACGCAGAAAAGAACGTCTGGATGCACTGGCGGAAGAATTAAAGGATGCCCCCGGTAAGGTAGTGCCCTATGCCGGTGATGTATCCGATCCTGCCGTGTGCGAAGGCATGATCGATGCAGCCGTCAAGGAATTCGGCAGGCTGGATGTACTGGTGAATAACGCCGGTATCATGGATGACAATACTGCCGTCGGTGATGTATCTGATGAGATGATCGAACGGCTGTTCCGTGTCAACACCTATGGTCCCCTGTACGCCATGCGGAAGGCGGTCAGAGTATTCCTGGAGCAGGATGAGGATGCGGGCAATATTATCAATGTAGCTTCCGTGGGTGCATGCCACCCGACAGCAGGTGTCGCCTATTGTGCCTCCAAGGCAGCGATTGTCTCCGCCATCCAGAACACCGCATTCATGTACATTGACAAGGGTATCCGCTGCAACGGCATCTCTCCCGGCGGTATTCTGACCGATATCCCGCTGGTAATGCCTCAGGCAAACGAATTTGGCTTTGGACGCACCAGTTCCCTGCTGACCCACTCTCCGGAAATGGGTATGCCGGAGGATATTGCCAATGCCGCACTGTTCCTTGCCAGCGACGATTCCCACTTCGTAAACGGCACCATCATCACCTGCGACGGCGGCTGGACCTGCTACTAATCAACCGGGGCACAGATATTCTGTGCCCCTTTTCTACCAGAGGAGGAATGGAATTTGGATTTGCAACATTTATTTGGTTACGGGGGAAAAACTGTGGTAATCAGCGGCGCTTTCTCCGGTATGGGATTGGCTGCTGCCCGCCTGCTATCCCAACTGGGTGCGGATGTGTATGCCATTTGCCGCCGCAACGGCAGGCATAATACATTGGATTTTCCTGTAAAGAAGATCCTCTATGCAGATTTTGGGAGCAAAGAGGATCTGGATCTTCTGGCAGAGGCGCTGCCTGATAATATCTATGCCATGTTCCTTTGCCACGGCATTGCCCTGAAAAACGACGGTTCAAACACGCTGGAGGTGCAAAGAGTCAATTTTCTGGGTCACAAATATCTGCTGGAAAAGAGTCTGCATAAAGTATGTGATCGAGGTTCGGTAAATATTATTTCCTCCACCGGCGGTTACGACTGGCAAAGTCATGTGTCCGAGTGTATGGAAGTAATCAATGCAGAAACTTATGAAGATGCTATCCGATGGTATGAGACACATCCCGATACGATCGCCAGCGGTTATGTGTTCTCCAAACAGTGTTTGTGTACCTATGTTAAAGCCAAAGTTCACGAGCCGGAATATATTGACCGTAAGATCCGTCTGAACGCCATCAATCCAGGAAACACAATAACCGGTTTAACCGATGACTTTAACAGAGGAACTTCTCCCACCGGCAACGCAGAGGAAGGAAAAGCTGTAATCGAAGCGCTGTTTTTGGATAGTTGGAACGGCCACTGGGCAACTCCTGAGGAAATGGGATATCCCCTTGTTGCCATAGGCAGTCAGATTTTCAGCTACATGAGCGGTCAGATTATTTATCTGGATTATGGTATGAGCAGTGTCTGGGAATTTGGCGAACTGGAATAATCATCACATTGGGATAAAATATGCTCAAATATTCCGAAAACCATTTTTAAGAAAAGGCGTAATGGATCTTTCGGGATATCAGGAGAATCGGTGGAAACCGGTTTTCTCCGGCCCCTCAGAAAATTTGGGGACTGGATGCAAATTGGGGACAATCCATTTCGTGTTTTTTCCGAATTCCGCTTGATCACATCTGTGCGATTGCTGCTGACCTCCGTTTGTCCGGGCACAAATTTCTGTATCTGCATTGTCCTCACATCCTTGTCTAGGTTTAGGCACCTGTGGAAAGAATGGTCTGGATTTCCTCCGCAGAGGGCATGACGCGCAGCGCGCCTGCCCGGGTTGTGATGATTGCGGCTGCCGCATTGGCAAAGCGGAGCATCCTTTCCAGCTCCGGCTGGGAGTAGCGTTTCCAGCCCATTTCCAGAATCTGATGCAGCATTGCGCCCATAAAGGTGTCCCCGGCACCTGTGGTCTCCACAGTGTTGACAGCTTTTCCCGTACGCCCTTCAGGTTTCCGGCGAAATTGTCGATGTAGAGCATCATGCCCAACAGTTCCCGGGACTGATACCAGTTGGGACTGTCCTGCTTTTCCGCGTCCCGCTGCTTCAGAGAATCCCGGCGTTCTTCTGAAAAGGCAGCAAGGTGGCGGCAGAGCTTTTTCAGCATGGCATCATCGTGATACAGTTCCATGTACAGTTGCTTCAGCTCCGGCCAGTACAGCCGCAGACGATCTTCAAAGTTAGTTTCTTCGGATGCCAAGACAATCAAATCCTTTCAAACCGGCATTGGAAGCCGGGATAATCTCCCAATATTATGGGAAGGCGCACCACTTGGTTTGGCTTCAAAAATCAGATTACCCATGTCCACATCCATCACCCGTATCTTTTTCGCCCTCTTCCGCTGCACTGACAAATAACGTACAGCCTCCGGTACGCTATGGCTGTCAACGACAACTATCCCCACACCTAGTTTACCTACATTCCGCCCCAGCTTCGGGGAACCACAGAAAAGGTACCCCTGGTGTTTTACTTCCATGGCGTTAACTGTGTGCCGCTGTACGGCGCGGAGCAGAGTGGTTGGCATGACATCGCAGATCGGGAGAATTTTATATTGATCTACCCCGCGCCTGCCAAATCCAAGTGCTGGAATATTTATGACCTGCCCAATATGCCCAGCGATTTTGCCTTCGTTTTGGCTCTGATTGATCATATCAAGCAAGTGCATCCCATTGACGAAAGCCGGATATACGCCACTGGATTCTCCATGGTCGGCATAATGACCCACGCCATTACGGCAGCATATCCTGAGATTTTTGCCGCCGGAGTACCCTGCAATGCCTTTGCATTCAACCGATACAAGACACCTGAGGATGCACTGAAATTCTTCCTCCGGGGCGTGGACGTTGGAACCGTATCCTACAGTGCACAGTTGGCTGATTTCAAGCGTAAGGAGCATCCGGAAT
>CAMGCA010000047.1 GCA_946011705.1 uncultured Clostridia bacterium
TACAAATTGACGAAACGATTTCTTAGCGAGACAGCCCCTTTTGATTGCCTCCCCTGTCAGGGGAGGCGGCCGAGCATAAGCGAGGTCGGAGGGGGGCACCCCTCAGCTTCGCCACGAAGAAGGCCGCAAGTTCTTCGTCGCAGGTCAGCTTTTCCGTGTTGGACGCACCCACGCCGGTGTCCGGCTTTACGATCACGGGATAGCCGACTTCCTGAATGAACGCTTTGCAGCCTTCCCAATCGTCTACCAAATGGAAGCGGGCGGTCTTGACCCTGATATGCTCCCCATAGAGTAGACACTCGAAATAACCAAAATTTCGAGACTACACTATGGGGTGAGCCGCTCCCTGTCAAGCAGACAGGGAGCGTTCGGACCGGCGCCCGCTTCCTTCTATATTACATAATCATCTCCCACTGTGCCCTGCTCCATTAAATCGGCAATGGTCACGCTTGCGAGATATTCGTGGATCACCTTATCCAGCCCCTGCCACAGGGAAAGCGTCTGGCATCTTCCCGCCCGGGGGCAGGTTTCGGCATTTCCCTCCAGACAGGACACGGGGGCAAGGGATTCTTCCGTTAATTGTAAGATACTGTCTACCGTGTATTGATCCGGCGATTTGTTCAGCCGGTAACCGCCGCCCTTGCCCCGGAGACTTTCCACGACCCTGGCCTTGACCAGCATCCGGATAATGCTTTCCAGGTATTTTTCGGAAATCTCCTGCCGCTGGGCAATTCCCCGAAGAGAAATAAACTCATCCGTCTGATGTTCTGCCAGATCAATCATGATCCGCAGCGCGTAGCGGCCTTTTGTAGAAATCAGCATATGGTTCCCTCCTTGTTTCTTAATCCTATTATACAGCAAGGTTTATAGGAAATCAAGCAAATTTTTCTATTGACAAATTGTTTCTCCTGCTGTATAATCCTATTATTCCTAGCGTGAAGGTGGGTTTTGAAGTGAGAAACGCAAAGACCTTCTTCCGATGTTGACCCTCTACCTCGGAAACAACCACCATTTTTATACAACAATCAGGAGGAATTAACTATGAGTAAGATTTATACATCCGCCGATCAGCTGATCGGAAAGACTCCCTTGCTGGAGCTGGTACATATCGAGAAGGAACTGGGTCTGGAAGCGAAGATTCTCGCCAAGCTGGAGTACTTCAACCCCGCAGGCTCCGTAAAGGATCGTATCGCCAAGGCCATGATCGATGACGCAGAGGCCAGCGGTAAGCTGAAGCCCGGCAGTGTCATCATTGAGCCAACCTCCGGCAACACCGGCATCGGTCTGGCCTCCGTAGCCGCCGCCCGGGGCTACCGGATCATCATCGTCATGCCCGAGACCATGAGCGTGGAGCGCCGCCAGCTGATGAAGGCCTACGGCGCGGAGCTGGTGCTCACCGAGGGCGCCAAGGGCATGAAGGGCGCCATCGCCAAGGCCGATGAGCTGGCTAAGGAAATTCCGAACAGCTTCATTCCCGGCCAGTTTGTGAACCCCGCCAACCCTGCCGTCCACCGGGCAACCACCGGCCCCGAAATCTGGGAGGACACCGACGGTAAGGTGGATATCTTTGTAGCGGGTGTCGGCACCGGCGGCACCGTCACCGGCGTAGGCGAGTACCTCAAGAGCCAGAACCCCAACGTCAAGGTGGTTGCCGTGGAGCCTGCCACCTCCCCCGTGCTGAGCAAGGGTACACCCGGCGCCCACAAGATTCAGGGTATCGGCGCGGGCTTTGTTCCCGATGTGCTGAACACCGGCGTTTACGACGAGATCATTGCGGTGGAAAACGAGGCTGCCTTCGCCACCGGCAAGAAGATCGGCAAGTCCGAGGGCGTGCTGGTGGGCATTTCCTCCGGCGCAGCCGTCTGGGCCGCCATCGAGCTGGCAAAGCGCCCGGAAAACAGGGGCAAGACCATTGTGGCTTTGCTGCCGGACACCGGCGACCGTTACCTCTCCACCCCGCTGTTTGCGGACTAACAATCATTGGAATTGGATTTCAGGGGCTGCTGCGTCGTGCAGCAGCCCCGCTTAAGTTTTCTGAAAGAATAGGAGGAGACCCATGGCATTGTAGGCGATGCCCACGCGGGCAACTGGCACCGGCAGGTCAGCCTGCTGGGGCAGGAGAGCGTGGAGAAAATGAAAGCCGTTTTTCCGGATATTCCCGTGGGCGCTTTTGCGGAGAATATTTTAACGGAAGGGCTGATCCTTTACACCCTTCCGGTGGGCACCCAGCTCCAGGTTGGAGAAGTCCTGCTGGAGGTGACCCAGATCGGCAAGGAATGCCACGCCCACTGCGCCGACACAACCTCGCTGCCGTCCATCGCCAAAGCCACGTCGTTGCTTTGGGTTTCCGCCGCGGTGGTTTCGGTACGTGCACGTTGCCGCAAATGCAGGTAGTCCGTCAGCGTCCGGGGTCCTTATCAGGTCGATGACATCCCCGCAGACCCAGCGCAAGGACTTCCAGCCTGTCGGTTACTTTTTCCCACCTAAGCAGACAACCGTCTCCACATGGGTGGAAACGATGCCGTGAATGTCGGGCAGTACAGGGAAATATATCACACCCCTATGTATGAGGGAACATGTCAGCCGATATTTTCAATAACAAACTGGAATGAATCTTTTATACCGGAGTTCCGACCTCAATAAGATTCCCATCCGGATCATAGAATCTGACCACGCGCTGACCCCAGCTGTGCGTCATGAGCCGATTCACATACTCCGTATTGGGATAGAGCTTTTCAAGTTTTTCCACAAAAGCGTCAATATCCGGCTCTTCAAAATACAGCTCTGTACTGTTGCTTTCCGGAATCACATTCCTGTCCGTAAACTTTTCCCAGTATCTGCGTTCCTGCAGATAAATCTGACTGGTCAGCTCCATATTTCCATCGTTATCCTGAACCAGAGATAAGCCAAACATATCTTGATAGTATTTCAAAGCTGCGGAGCAGTCCTCGACTACTATGAGTGTTCCTTTGAAAAGCATTTCAGATTTCTCCCTTTGAATTATGGTAATACCGTATAAATGCCACAATCCGCATTATACAATAGGTGCCGAATAAAAGCTGTGGATAACCTCTGAATTTTTTGTCCGCAAAGGCGCACTGACTTAAGCCGCCAGACAGGGTCTGTCAGCCAGAATCAGATTTGCCAACGCAAACATGATATTGAATTTGGCTTGTTGCTTTTCAAGCCCTCGGTATCGTGTTTTTCGGAAACGCAGCTGCTTCTTAACGACACCGAATACATGCTCTACTTTTGCCCGGACGGAGGATTTCGCCCGTTCCGCTTTCTTTGCTGCGTACTGCCCGCTTTTGCTCAGCTTCTTCATAGATATGTACCGCCTCATATTCCGTTTTATCCTTTGCGTCGTCCCAGATAGCGAAAAACCCGGTGACGGTAATCCAGATATGCGCTGCCGAACGTAACGGTTAGATAGCGCTCCTCCTGTAGAATCTGTAAATGCAGCATGGTGACGGCAAAGACTGTAAACGATGCAGTCAGTAAATTGCAGAACATCAGCAGCACGCCGATATACTGCAAGTCAAAGCCCAGAAAAGCCGGATTGCGGCTGTAGGCGTAAATACCATCCGTTACGAGTTCTGTTTTGTCTTTGACCGGGATACCGGCGCGCCAGCTATCCTTCATGCACAGAACGGAAATCAGAAAGATCAAGTCACCCACCATACCGACGCAGAACCCGGTAAAGCGGGCGTTCGCGCTCAGACGGCTCCAGCCAAATGTGATGGACAGCAGCTGCGCAGGGATAATCCCCACGGTGGCAATTCCCATCATCGTTTCCACCATGTGGGTCTGTGTGTCCTTTCCGCGCCCGATCTGCATGGTTCGGATGCCCCGGCGCTTCTGCCGCCACTGTTTCACAAGATAAATCCCATAAAACACCGTCAAAACCAACAACGCCAGTATGCGGTAGGGTAAGGATGCTTCCAATGGCACTGTTCTCATTTTTCGTTCCTTTCCGGCACTACCCGTGGTAATCGCCAGTAGCGGAGTTTACTGCCACAAAGGGGACGATCTCGCCGCCAACCTCCACATAGACCTGATAGATGCCGTCCCCCAGATCCTCATAGTATTCCGGGAGCACGCCGTATTTTGCGAACAAGTCCTCCGCGAGGGCTTTTTTCCACGGTTCGTCCTCAGTGGCCTTTTCCCAGTTGGACGGGATGGGATCCTCCTGATCGCCGTACACCCAGTAGATTGTCATATCCTGATAGTCCATTTCCAGCTCAGTCGCTCCGTTTTCCGAGGTGATGCGCATATCCCAGTTTTTGGAGGTCTGCTCCAAATCCGAGGTCAGCAGCGCGTGAAGGGTATGATTCTCAACCGAGTATGTGCCATGCCAGCCCTCCGCGCCGATGTACCAGCTCATTTCCCCGTTTCCGCGAATTTCCATACTGGCACCCCACTCCCCATAGCCGGGGAACAGTTCGAGAGAATCCGCAAAGGCCACAAGGTCATTCTTGTTTTGATCTAAATGCCAGGGGCCAACGAGTTCGAGATTCAGTGAAGCAGGTTCTTCCGTTGCGGCTGTGGTTTCTGCGGCCTCGGTTTCTATCTGTGAGGTCTCCTGGGTATGGACCGTGTTTGGCTCGGTTTCCGTCTTCATGCTGCACGCCTCCAAGCTGAAACACAGGGTTACGGCCAGAAGCTGGGCGATAAGTCTTTTCATAATAAAAATCTCCTTTTTCGTAAGGTTATCGAATGGAGCTGCTGATCCATTGATCAAGGACTTTCATTTGCTCCTCTGTATGGAACCAGTGTTCTCCATCTTTCATTACAGTAAGCTTTGCGCCAATTTGGTCTGCGAACCCGGAAACGGTCTGCCTGGAAGTTAGATGATCTTTTCCGCCATACAAAATGCAGGTGGGGACACTCCACTTGATGGGATGCTTTCGCGCATAGCACAGATACTCCCAGGATAAGGTTTCTCCAAATTCCGTAGGAATCTCTTTCTTGATTTCCAGCTCATTCTCTGTTACATGGGACCACATCATCATATCTGCAATGAGCTGTTCCATGTTTACGATGGGTGAAATAAACATGGCCTGGGAAATGTTCTTCTCGCCCAAGGCATTCATGGAGAAAAAAGCTCCGATGCTGTTTGCAATCAAAATAACGGAATCATATCCCTGGCTGTGCAGATCAAAGAAACGAGGAAATTCCTCTTTTGCTTCCCAGGGTGTTTGTGCGTGATAGTCAAATCCTATCACATCACTATCGGGAAAGAGGGGGTGGTAATGCTTCGCTTCCTCTGCGCAGCCACCTTTCCCATGTACATATATGACTAAATGTCTCATTCAGAATCATCCGATACAGATTCTTATTTTTGCATTTTGGTTTCCCGGAAGGAAACGCATTTTGAAACGGTGGCTGCCAAAGCGGGTATCCACATTAACGCAAGATAGAGCCACTCCGGGCCGCCCCGGCAGATCAGGGTTTCCACCACGGCAGAAAGCAGAATCACGATGATAAAAAATGTGAATGTGGCTTTCTTTCCAATGCTTCTGTTATTCATTTCCTGTTCCATTTCCTTCTCCTTTTACATGATTCGGTATCCGGCATCCATCAATCCGCAAACGAAGTCCCAGAACAGACTTTCTGCTTTCGTAATCATTTTGCCGCTCGCAATCGCCTGAAACGACACGATTTTGTTTTCTTCATCGATCCATGCCGTTTTTTCTGTTTTCATTCCAGATCCCTCTTTCGATGGATTACTGCCTATCGTTCGGCAGGTATTCTTTGAAAACTATGCGGCCATGCCGTAACGGACACGGCCGCAGCGCGTTACAATGGAGAAGTTTCACATTTCTTCGTTTCCACACATGAGAATTGGAGTGCCATACGCCTGATCCTCCATTCGCTTACTGATGTATTATGCAATAGAAATCCAATCGGATATAGGTGAATTTCTCAGCTTGATGTGTCAATTTTGCAGGGATTCGTCAGGGCTGGATTCCCGCCAGGGCCAGAAATTTCTTATCGGACTGGATACTCTGGGTCACAAACTTTCCGTCTCGGAACAGGGCGTATGTGGTCACCGGGGCAGGCACATTCCGCGCGGACTCCCTATCGGTGACAGGAATCACCTTGAGCGGAATATTGTGCGCTCTGGCTACTTCCGCTACCCTTGGCACCCAATAATAGGTAAACGGGCACTGGTCGGTGTAGTAGAGGACAAACCCATCTTCCGCTACCCCTGGGTGTCTGGCGCATTCCCTGAACCGCGGCGGCTCTGCGTCCGGGGCAAGGGGCAGGTACTGGAGCGTGATGCCGCAGTCCGAGGTATCCGCAAGCGCAAACCCCTTGTAAGCCAGATACTTCGGATCGGCAAGAAACTCCTTTTTCCGCTTTTCGGAGGAGAGGATACAAAGGCCCTTTCGCCCCTGGGTTTTTGCGTCGCGGATACACGCGTCCAGCAAATCATTGGAATAGCCGTGCCCCTTCATGGCGCCGGAGACCCACAGGCAGGTGATGTATAGATACCCGTCGGCTTCAATGGGCACCCACGCGTTCTCCGCCGGGATGTACTCGATAAAGCACTTGCCCCGCTCCTCGCTCCGGTAAAAGACAAGACCCTCGTCAAAGCGCTGCTTGAGCCATTCCTTCTTCGCCACGCTCTGCTTGCCGGACATGGCGCAGCAGATGTGCTCTTCGTCGATGTTGTCTTTCGTAATTCTGATATAGTTCATGTTTTCCTTATCCTTCAATCATTAAGCAAGAACCCATACCCTCATTTTCGGGCATAGAGCCTGAAAAACTGCCGGATGTGCCGCTCCACCAGCTCCATGACCTCCTGCTCCCGCTCCGGCTCCCGGTCGCAGAGGTTAATCCACACGGAAATGGGCAGGCATAACTGAGCCGCCATAATTTCAGGGTCATCCTCAGCCAGCGCCCCCTGCCGGATCAGAAATCCTACCAGCCCGGTGAAATAGTGCATGATGTCCTCATAGTTCTGCTTGGTTTGCAGCTTCGCCAGGGACGGATTCTGGAACTGCTCGATCACCAGCATTTTCCGCGACCTGCTGATGGCGGGGTCGTGGAGGATGTAGCGAATCTGCCCCTGAATCATCCCCACGGCTTCGTCGGCAGTCAGCGGCAGATTGCCGGCATCCTTCTCCCAGTTCGCTCTGGCAAAAATGGAATGCTTTCCATACTGCTCCAAAACCTCCTTCACAATCGCGTCCAGGATCGCCTGCTTGCTGTCAAAATGGCTGTAGAGCGATGCCTTCCGTATGCCGACGGCGTCTGCAATCTGAGAAATAGAGGTCGCTTCAAATCCCTGCACGGAGAACAGCTCCAGCGACGCTTTCAGAATTTCCTGTTTTGTGTTTCCCCGGTCCATAGATCTACTCCCTTACGCTAGCGGAAATGTCTTTCCCTCATTTCATTATAGCAGCCTACCGTTCGTTAGTCAATAAGGGAAATCTTTTTTCCGCTAAGCATCCCATTTCCTCCGGCTATTCCGCCCGGTTCCTCACCGGGATCTGGATTTCTGTCAGCCAACCGCTTTCGTCCTCCTGATTCCAGACCCCATCAATGTAGCTTTCCCGAATGGCTCCTGCGATTTCATACCCGTTTTCTTCGATGTATTTGAGAACGGATTCATAGGATTCCGACAGGGTTCCATAGGAGCCTTTGTGATAAATACAGGCCGCCTGAGTTTCCGGCAGGGTTCTGAAATACAGGCCGCCGATTTCCTGCTTTGCCCCGGTGACGGATTCGCAGATTTCCACCAGAATATCCTCATCCTTATACCCCCTCTCCCATAAAGAACAGATAGGCTTCCTCCAGATTCCTTTGACCGGAAGCGGCGATTGTCTCCTCGATGGAGCCTTCTGCGACCTTCTTGCCCGACCGGATGATGCACACCCGGTCGCAGAGGGCTTCCGCTTCCTCCATATAATGGGTGGTCAGGAAAATCGTAAGCTCCTGCTCCTTGTGCTGCTTCAGGGTTCGCCATACCTCACGCCTTGCCACCACATCCAATCCGGTGGTCAGCTCGTCCAGAAACACGATTTCCGGCTTCCCGATCAGTGCCAGCACAACAGAGAGCTTCTGCCGTTCTCCGCCGGAGAGCTTGGATACGAAGCTCTTTTTTAAGGAAGCTAGGCCGAACCGCTCCAGAAGCTGCGGATAGTCCGCCGGATCGGAATACAGAGAAGCATACTCGATCCCTGCCATGAGCTTTTTTATGAGGATATCGGCAAATGGACGAAAGCCTTTCTGGAGATCCAGCCGGACTCAAAGGACAGCTTTGAGGCAGTCCGGTTTCTGATCTCCGCACCCAAGGAGTACTCCGGCCGGGAAAGCTACTGGATGATGTGCGCATCCCAAGGTTGGTGCCGGGAACTGGTGGGCCTGCTGGATGCCGATGGGTACGCGAGATTGCGGGAATTGTTTGATGAGCTGTACCCCAGACGCGACAGAATGCCGGTTCAACAGGAACTGTACAAGGTGTTGAAAAAAGGCGAGGCAAAGCGGTAAAATGCACAAAGCAGAGGCAGCGGTGGAAGCCGCGCGCCTCTGCTTTTTTCTGCAAAAATAGGAGCGTCAGTGTGATATGGCAAAATAGTCTAATCCATAAGCAAAATTTCCTTGCCGAAATAGCCATGCGGGCCCGCTATATTTTGTAAATATACCCGAAATACTCCTGTTTTACAGGAAAGCATTGACATGTTTGCGTGATATATGTATTATACTCGTAGTTGCACAAAAACGTGCAGTAAGAAAATTATCTAATTATTTGAAAGGAGAACGCAAAAATAAAAAAATGCTCACAATGCTCCTGGCGCTGGCGATGATCCTGTCTCTGGCTGCCTGCGGCGGCGAGGGTCTGAACCTGCTGTGTGTGGCCGTGGGCGTTCTGGCCTGCGCGGCCTTCCTGGCGCTGGGGGGCCTTGGGACCATGGCCTGGACCATCCGCCTGTGGCGGAAGCATAAAGCGCAGACAGTTTCCGAGGCCACGGAAGACACGAATCAGGCTTGCGTCTCAATGGAGCGGCGGAAGGTTTCCAGCTGCCGCAGGCTCTCTTCCCGGGAGTAGATCTTTTCCCGGGAGTGCAGGCTCTCTGAGCGCAGCTGCTCCGCGGGAGCGGCCTGGGCCCGCAGGCGGTATTCCGCCGGGGTCATACCGTAGGCCTCCCGAAAGCTGCGGGAGAAATAGCGATAATCGGAAAAACCGGATTCGTAGCAAATATCGACCATAGGTTTTTCCGTCAGGACGATGAGCTTGCGAGCGCAGTTGAAGCGCACGGAGTTGACGTAATCCTGGAAGGTCTGGTTCATGGCGTCCCGGACAAAGCGGGACAGAAAGCTCAGCGTGCAGCCCTCCGATTGGGCAAAATCTGCCAGCCGGATCTTGTGGGTAAAGTTTTCATCCACAAACTGAATCAGTCGCGCCAGCCGGGCATTGTGCTGTTCGGTGCGGGCCAGCTCCTCGGCGGACATAGTGTGGCAGGGCACGGCTCTCAGAAGCCGGTGCAAGATCAGCCCGCACTGGCCCAGACAGAAAAGCTCGGAATAGGGCTCCTGAGAGAAGCACACCCGGGCCGTTTCCAGCATGGCCTGCCGCAGCCAGCGGTCATCCGCCTCCGACAGGCAGCTGACCAGCCGGATTTCGTCGGTATGCAAATGGACGGTGCTGGGAAAGGCCCTCGACGAGATTTGCAGGCACAAAAAGGTGCAGGGCTGCTCCATTTCGTGAAATTCGTGGGGCCAGTTGGGAGGGAACAGAATCAGCTCTCCCGGCAGAATCTCGTATTTTTTCTGGGAGCTGGTGATGTTCAAGGGAGAATCCTGCACCCACAGCAGCTCCCACTCCGGGTGGAAGTGAGCCGCGCGCTAGGCGACGGTGTGGACGAGAACCCCCCTAC
>CAMGCA010000048.1 GCA_946011705.1 uncultured Clostridia bacterium
GCCCGTTCCGGCGGCAAGATCCGCGTGGGCTTCGAAGGCGGCCAGATGCCTCTGGTGCGCCGGATCCCCAAGCGCGGTTTCAACAACATTTTTGCCAAGCCTCTGACGGCTGTCAACGTCATTGCGCTGAACAAGTTTGAAGATGGCGCCACTGTGGACGCTGCCGCTCTGATCGAGGCCGGCATCATCTCCGAGTGCCCCAATGGCCTGAAGGTCCTGGGCAACGGCGACCTGACCAAGAAAGTGACCGTCAAGGCCGCGGCTTTCTCTGAGTCTGCTAAGGAAAAGATTGAGCAGGCAGGCGGAAAGGCCGAGGTGGTGTAAGTGTTACAGACACTTAGAAACGCCTGGAAGATCCCCGAGCTGAGAAAGAAGATCATCTTCACTCTGTTCATTCTGCTGATCTACCGCGTGGGCAACGTCATCCCGGTTCCCTTCATCGACGTCGCGACCCTGTCCAACTACTTTGACAGCGTCCTGTCCACCACCATCCTAGGACTGTACAACGCAATGTCCGGCTCCGCCTTCTCTCAGGCCACGGTCTTTGCGCTGGGTATTCAGCCCTACATTAACGCCAGCATTATCATCCAGCTGCTGACCATCGCCATCCCCGCCCTGGAGCGGCTGGCCAAGGAAGGCGGCGAGGAGGGCAAGAAGAAGATCGCCCGCATCAGCCGTTACACCACGGTTGGTCTGGGTCTGCTGATGGGCTGGGCTTACTACACCATGCTTCACAACTACGCTTCTCAGGGCTTCTCCATCATCACCGAGCAGGGCTTCCTGCCCGCCATGGTGATCATCCTGGCCTTCACCGCCGGCTCCGCCGTGGTGATGTGGCTGGGTGAGCAGATTACCGAGTTCGGTATCGGCAACGGCATCTCCATGATTCTGTTCGCCAACATCGTCTCCGGCCTGCCCCGGATGGTCAGCACCCTGTTCACCATGCTGTGGTGGCAGATCCTGATCGTGGTCATCGGCATGGCGGCTCTGGTGCTGTTCATCATCTTCATCAATGATGCCGAGCGCCGGATTCCCATCCAGTATGCCAAGCGCGTTGTGGGCCGGAAGGTCTACGGCGGCCAGAACACCAACCTGCCCATCAAGGTGAGCATGGCCGGTGTTATGCCCATCATCTTCGCGCAGTCCATCTGCTCTCTGCCCGCTACCATCTGCGCCTTTACTGGCAAGACCAGCGGCTGGTGGTATGAGCACGTCTGGAGCTCCTCCAGCTGGACCTACGCTGCCATTTACTTCCTGATGATCTTCTTCTTCAGCTGGTTCTACTCCACCATCCAGTACGATCCCGTGGAGATTTCCAACAACCTGAAGAAGAACGGCGGTTTCATCCCCGGCTTCCGTCCCGGCAAGCCCACCGCTGAGTTCATCCAGAAGGTCATCAACAAGATCGTTGTCTTTGGTGCTGTGTATCTCGGCGTCGTCGCCCTGCTGCCCATCGTTGCCGGTAACCTGATGAACGGTGTCCGGAACCTGGCCATTGGCGGCACCTCCATCATCATCGTCGTGGGCGTTGCCCTGGAGACGGTGAAGGCTCTGGAGGCGCAGATGCTCATGCGGCACTACAAGGGCTTCCTGGACTAAGCGCGGGAGGTATGGCAGGATGAATCTCATTCTACTGGGCGCGCCCGGCGCCGGAAAGGGGACACAGGCTGAGCTGCTGGTAAAGCAGCTTGGAATCCCCGCCATTTCTACCGGGAATATGCTCCGCGAGGCCATGGCAAATGGTACCGAGCTGGGTAAAAAAGCAAAGAAGTACATGGACGAGGGCGCTCTGGTTCCCGACGAGCTGATCTTAGGCATCGTCGCGGACCGGGTGGCCCAGCCCGACTGCGAAAAGGGCTTCATTCTGGACGGAGTGCCCCGCACGCTGGCCCAGGCAGAGGCTCTGGAAGCCAAGGGCGTGAAAATCGACCATGTTGTTTCCATTGAGGTGGACGATGCCGCGATTGAAGGCCGTATGACCGGACGTCGGGTTTGCGCCAAGTGCGGCGCCAGCTACCACATCGTCGCCAATCCCCCGAAACAGGAAGGTGTCTGCGACAGCTGCGGCGGCGAGCTGATTATCCGCAAGGATGACAAGCCCGAAACCGTCCGGCATCGTCTGGAGGTCTACCACGCTTCCACCGAGGTCTTGAAGGACTTCTACGGTAAGCTGGGAAGACTTCGGATTGTCAACGGCAACCAGCCCATCGGGGACGCCAACGAGGATATCCTCAAGGCAATAGGGGCGAAGGTATGATCGCAATCAAAAATGAACATGAGCTGGAAGTGATGCGCCAGGCCTGCAAAATTACCGCGGCAGCCCGTGCTCTGGCAGGGGAAATGGTAAGACCCGGCGTGTCAACGAAGGCGATAGATCAGGCCGTTCATGATTTTATTGTGTCTCAGGGCGCGAAACCGTCGTTCCTGAACTACAGCGGCTACCCTGCAAGCGCATGCATCAGTGTCAACAGCACGGTCATCCACGGAATTCCGGGTCATTACACCCTGAAGGAAGGGGACATCGTGTCCGTGGACGTGGGCGCGTACTATAAGGGTTTTCATGGCGATTGCGCGGCAACCTTTGCCTGTGGTGCCATCAGCACCGAAGCGCGCAGACTCATTGACGTGACGAAGCAGTCCTTTTTTGAAGGCATTGCCCAGGCACGCAAGGGTAAGCGCGTGCAAGATATCTCCCACGCCATCCAGACGTATGTGGAGTCTAACGGTTTTTCAGTTGTCCGCTCTTTCGTAGGTCACGGCGTTGGGCGGCAGCTGCATGAGGAGCCGGAGGTGCCGAACTACGGCGCGCCCGGCCGGGGTCCCAGACTTATCCCCGGTATGACCATCGCGGTAGAGCCTATGGTGAATGTGGGCACTTATGACGTGCACATTCTCAAGGATGGCTGGACCACGGTGACTGCCGACGGAAAGCTCTCGGCCCACTACGAAAATACTGTACTCATCACCGACGGCGAGCCGGAAATACTCACCGTCACCGAAGGACTGTAAGCTATGGAGCCTGCGAATTCGGATATTACCGTTTCGAATGTGGTGGTCTCCCGGGCCGGCCGGGATCAGGGGGAATGGTTCTACGTCATCGACGCGGACGATACCTACCTGTTCCTGGTCAACGGCAAAGACCGTCCTCTGGATAAGCCGAAGCGGAAGAAGCGCAAGCACGCACAGCTGGTCCTTCGCTCTGAGACCAGAGTTGCCGTCAAGCTCAAAAGCGGCGACAAAGTGCTCAACGGCGAATTACGAAGAGATCTGGCGTTCCTCGCCAGAGAGTTTGCAAGCGAATAACCTGGGAGGGTAATAACTTGGCTAAGGACGACGTAATCGAGATTGAGGGCATCGTTACCGATGCACTGCCGAATGCTATGTTCAAGGTTGACATCGGCAACGGACACACCATTCTGGCACACATTTCCGGCAAGCTCAGAATGAACTTCATTAAGATCTTGCCCGGTGACAAAGTAACCGTTCAAATGTCTCCTTACGATCTGACCCAGGGTCGGATCACCTGGAGAAGTAAGTAAACTAAGAGATACAAGTTCTCGTATGGAGGTTAAACAGTATGAAGGTAAGACCGTCCGTTAAACCCATGTGCGAAAAGTGTAAGATCATCAAGCGCAAGGGTCGCGTAATGGTAATTTGCGAAAACCCCAAGCACAAGCAGAGACAAGGCTAATAGGAGGTGCTGAAAAGTTATGGCACGTATTTCTGGTATCGATCTTCCCCGCGATAAGCGGATCGAAGTTGCTCTGACCTATATCTACGGCATTGGACCCACCCGTGCTGCCCAGGTTCTGAAGACCACCGGTATCGACCCCGATACCCGGGTAAAGGATCTGACCGAGGAGCAGGAGGGTCTGCTGCGTGATGCCATCGAGCATCACTATATCATCGAGGGTGACCTGCGCCGCGAGACCGCTATGAACATCAAGCGTCTGTCTGAAATCGGCTGCTACCGTGGTCTGCGTCATCGTCGTGGCCTGCCCGTTCACGGCCAGCGCACCAAGACCAACGCCCGTACCCGCAAGGGCCCCAAGAAGACCATTGCGAACAAGAAGAAGTAAGGAGGGATAGACAATGGCTGCAAAGAACGCTAAGAAGGTTGTTAAGCGCCGTCGCGAGCGCAAAAACGTTGAAAAGGGTGCGGCTCATATCCGTTCCTCCTTCAACAACACCATGGTTACCATCACCGATCTGGAAGGCAACGCCCTGAGCTGGGCCTCCTCCGGTGGACTGGGCTTCCGTGGCTCCAAGAAATCCACTCCCTACGCTGCCCAGACTGCGGCTGAAACCGCTGCCAAGGCCGCTATGGAGCACGGTCTTAAGACTGTTGAGGTTTATGTGAAGGGCCCCGGTCAGGGACGTGAGGCTGCGATCCGCGCCCTGCAGACTGCCGGTCTGGAAGTTGTTATGATCAAGGACGTGACTCCCATTCCTCACAATGGCTGCCGTCCCCCCAAGAGACGCCGCGTCTAATAAGCAATAGGAGGAATTTTGCGTTATGGCTAAGAATATGCAGCCCGTGCTGAAGCGTTGCAGAACGCTGGGCGTTTCTCCTGCCGCTATGGGTTACAACAAGTCTTCCAACAAGAACCCCGGCGGTCAGAGAAGAGCGAAGAAGTCTGAGTACGCCACTCAGCTGACCGAGAAGCAGAAGGTCAAATTTGTCTACGGCATTCAGGAGAAGCAGTTCCGGAACTACTACGAGAAGGCTGACCGCATGGAAGGTAACACCGGTGAAGAGCTGCTGACCTTCTGCGAGCGCCGTCTTGACAACGTTGTGTACCGTCTGGGCTTCGCCAACACCCGCCGTCAGGCTCGTCAGCTGGTGAACCATGGTCATTTCACCGTTAACGGCAACCGCGTCAACATCCCCAGCTACCTGATCAAGACTGGCGATGTGGTCGCTGTTTCCGAGAAGGCCGCTTCCAACGCTTTCTTCAAGAAGCTGAAGGAGGACGATGCTTTCGTTGCTGCCCCCAAGTGGCTGGATCGTGATAAGAACACCCTCCAGGGTAAGGTTATTGCTATGCCCACCAAGGCCGATATCGACTTCGATATTGCTGTGCACCTCATCGTCGAGTTGTACTCCAAGTAATGATCCCCCCTCTGTCCGTATGCGTATTTGTCTGGTGGGGAATTTCTTCCCCACACACTATAGGAGGGTTTTGATTCATGGTAGAAATTGAAAAGCCCCGCATCACCTGCCTTGACCAGCCCCAGGACACCTCTTACGGCAAGTATGTCGTGGAGCCTCTGGAGCGCGGCTACGGTATGACGCTGGGTAACTCCCTGCGCCGTATCCTGCTGAGCAGCCTGCCCGGCTATGCAGCGACTTCCGTGAAGATCCAGGGCATTCAGCATGAGTTTTCTACCATCCCCGGCGTCACCGAGGATGTGACGGAGATCGTGCTGAACGTCAAGCGGATCACCCCGAAGCTGCACTGCGCCGGTGTCAAAACCGTGCATATCGACGCTGTTGGCCCCTGTGAGGTCACTGCCGGCGATATCAAGGCGGATGCGGAGGTTGAGATCCTGAACCCCGAGCTGCACATCTGCACCCTGGGTGAGGACGCCACTTTCAACATGGAGATCACCCTGTCTCAGGGCCGGGGCTACGTTTCCGCTGACCGGAACAAGACGCCCCAGACCGTGATCGGCGTGATTCCCATTGACTCCATCTATTCTCCTGTGACCAAGGTGAATTACACGGTGGAGCCCTGCCGTGTCGGCGACAAGACCGACTACGACAAGCTGACCCTGGAGGTCTGGACCGATTCCACCATCACTGCCAAGGACGCTGTGTCTCTGGGCGCAAAGATCCTGTCTGACCATCTGACTGTGTTCACCAACCTGTCCGATTCCGTCAGCACCTCCTCCACCGTGGTGGAGAAGACCGCGGATCGTCCCGATGCCAAGCTGTCCATGACCATTGATGAGCTGGATCTGTCTGTCCGCAGCTTCAACTGCCTGAAGCGCGCCAACATCAACACCGTTGCCGACCTGATCAACAAGACCGGCGAGGACATGATGAAGGTCCGCAACATGGGCAAGAAGTCTCTGGACGAAGTGCAGAAGAAGCTGGAGATGATGGGCCTGTCCCTGGCCAGCGAGGAATCTGGCAGCAACAACTAAGAAGTATTAGTCTAACCTTTTCAAAAAGGAGGAAACGTTCATGTTCGGCACTCGTAAGCTGGGCAAGACCAGCGCGCAGAGAAAGGCTCTGCTGCGCCAGCAGGTCACCGATCTGCTGGAGAACGGCAAGATGGAAACCACCTTCTATCGCGCCAAGGAAGTGCAGCCTGTTGTTGAGAAGATGATCACCCTGGGCAAGAAGGGCGACTTGGCGGCTTACCGCAAGGCCCTGTCCTTCATCACCAAGGAGGATGTCGCTCACAAGCTGTTTAAGGAGATCGCTCCCAAGTATGCTGACCGTAACGGCGGCTACACCAGAGTGACCCGTACCGGCGCCCGCCGCGGTGACGCTGCTGAGATGGCAGTCATCGAGCTGGTGTAATTGGTCGATCCTGTGAAAGATGCCTGCCGTCAGATACGGCGGCAGGCTTATTCAAAATTATGAAAAAAATACTTGACAACTGGCGAAACCTATAGTATAATGGCGGAGCTGTCTGAGCGACAGAGAAAAAGAAAAACGCTGCTATAGCTCAGTCGGTAGAGCGCATCCTTGGTAAGGATGAGGTCGCCAGTTCAAATCTGGCTAGCAGCTCCAATGAAACTCCGAATCTGATGGGATTCGGAGTTTTGCTATTGAAAGCGAGAACTGGCGACCTCATCTATTTCAATCCGAGGTCGTGAGGCCTCCATGAAATCGGGGATTTCATGGAGCCGGGTAGCCAGTTCAAATCTGGCTAGCAGTTCCAAAGACGAAACCCATCCATCCGGATGGGTTTTGCTTATTCTTGAACCGTCAAAAGATAAGACAGTTTGTGATTCCCGTATTCTGAGCATTCGTTCAGATAACTGTTGACATCCGACAACTTTCATATATAATGTCACTGAGAAATGGCTAAGGCCATGAAATTGATATGAACCAATCTGTTTCCAATTTGGAATAATGGGAGGAACTGCTATGCCGAAGTGGCTGGACAACGCTGTATTCTACGAGATTTATCCCCAGTCTTTCCTGGATACCAACGCTGATGGTATCGGTGATCTACAGGGCATCATCAATAAACTGGATTATATCCATGAAATGGGCTTCAATGCCCTTTGGATCAATCCTTGCTTTGCCTCTCCTTTTGGAGACGCAGGCTATGACGTGGCGGATTACTGCATGGTTGCGCCCCGCTATGGCACCAACCAGGACCTGAAGCGCCTGTTTGACGAAGCCCACAGCAGAGGGATTCATGTGCTGCTGGATTTGGTGCCCGGCCACACCTCTGTGGAGCATCCCTGGTTCCGGGAATCCATGAAGCCGGAAGAGAATGCCTACACCCACCGCTATGTCTGGACGGACAGTGTCTGGGAGTCTCCCGAGGGCATGGGCACCCTGCGGGGTATGTCCCAGCGGGACGGCTCCTGCGCTGTGAACTTTTTCAGCAGCCAGCCTGCCCTGAACTATGGCTACTATGAGATCACCCGCCCCTGGCAGCAAAGCCCCGAGGACGAAGGTCCCAGAGCCACGCTGGAGGCCATGAAGGATGTGATGCGGTTCTGGCTGGGGCTGGGCTGCGACGGCTTCCGAGTGGACATGGCGGCCAGTCTGGTAAAGAATGATCCCGAGGGCAAGGGTACCATCGCGCTGTGGCAGAAGATTCGCGCGTTCCTGAACGAGGAATACCCGGAAGCGGCAATGGTTTCCGAATGGGGCGAGCCGGACAAATCCCTGCTGGGCGGCTTCCATATGGACTTCCTGCTGCATTTCGGCCCCTCCCACTATAACGATCTGTTCCGCTGTGAACACCCCTATTTCTCTGACAGCGGCCTGGGTGATGCCTCCGCGTTTGTTGCCAAGTATCTGGAAAGCCGGAAGAAGGCGGGAAACGAGGGCCTGATCTGCATTCCCTCCGGCAATCACGATATGCTTCGCATTGCAAAATTCCTGAACGCGGAGCAGCGGAAGCTGGCCTTTACCTTCCTTCTGACCATGCCCGGCGCTCCCTTTGTCTACTATGGCGATGAGATCGGTATGCGTTATGTGGAGGGCCTGACCAGCGTGGAGGGCGGCTTCGATCGTACCGGCTCCCGCAGCCCCATGCAGTGGGATGACAGCATCAATGCCGGTTTCAGCTGTGCCTCCGCGGAAAAGCTGTACATCGCCCAGGATCCCGCGGCAGACCGGCCCAACGTCAAGGCACAGATGGCGGACAGCAGTTCCCAGTACCATCAGGTTAAGACGCTGATTGCCCTGCGTCAGGCCCACAGCGCCCTGCACAACCGTTCTGATATGCGCTTTGTGTGCGACGGCGCGCCGGGACAGGCCCTGGTCTATGAGCGTCTGTGCGAAGATGAGAAGCTGCTGGTAGTGATTAACCCCAACGGAAAGGCGGCATCCTTCGATTACGCCGGAACCCTGGGCCAGCCGGTCTACACCGTAGGAGGAACTGCCGTGCAGGAAAACGGCAGGATTACCGCAGCGCCTGTGTCTGCCGGTATCTATAGAATATAATATAACAATTCGTGACGGCGCGGGCTGGAGACAGTCCGCGCTGTTTTCGTGCAGACTTGACAAAAAGTGGTCTTTGCGTTAAGATTCTACTGAATTTTTTCGAAAGAGAAGGAAACGATATGTACGGATTGGGAACCATTATTAATACCGCCGCTATTGTGGCTGGCGGCGCGGGCGGGGCGCTGTTCGGCCGATTTCTGAAAGAGAATGTACAGGATACGCTGACCAAGGTTTGCGGCGTCAGCACCCTGTTCATTGCCATTACCGGCGCTTTGGAACAGATGCTCACCGTGGAAAATGGAGCCATTGTCTGTCACGGGGCCATGCTTGTCATCGGGTGCCTCACCATCGGGGCGGTCATCGGGGAGCTGCTGAATCTGGAGGGGGCCTTTGAGAGGTTCGGCGAGTGGCTCAAGCTAAAAACCGGCAACGCCAGGGATAAGCGGTTTGTGGATGCCTTTGTCACTGCGTCGCTGACGGTATGCATCGGGGCCATGGCCATCGTGGGCTCCATCGAGGACGGCATCTCCGGGGATTATTCCATCCTTGCCACCAAGGCGGTGCTGGATTTCATCATCATTATGGTTATGAGCTGCTCCGTGGGCCGGGACGCGATTTTTTCCGCCATACCGGTTGCAATCCTCCAGGGAAGCATGACGGTGTTGGCGGGGCTTCTGCGGCCTGTGATGACGGTGGGCGCTCTGGCGAACCTGTCTATGGTGGGTAATGTACTGATTTTCTGCGTGGGCATCAATCTGATCTGGGACAAGAAGGTAAGGGTCGCCAATCTGCTGCCTTCGATTGTAGCAGCGGTGATCGCCGCATTTCTTCCAATATAGAATAACCGCCGCGGTTCGGAATGAACCGCGGCGATTTTTTGCGTTATTTTTCGAATTTTCCTTTTTTCGCTGTGGGCAGCTTGATGAGGTTTGCCAGAGCGCAGCCGATGAACGCGAAGGCGGTGCCCAGAACCACGGAAACCAGCACGGCGGAAGGGTAGTGGACATACAGGTACAGCCGGGAGAAGGAAACCAGAATCGCCAGAATCAGGGCGGGAATGCCCATCTTCCTGCTGTGCTTCAGCAGGGCCACGGAAGCCTCAAAAGAGGCGATGGTGTGGCCGGAGGGGAAAGAGAAGTCATGCTGGCGCTCAATCAGCAGATTGATATAGATGCCGAAATCCTGCTCCTGCAAATCGTAGGGCCGAATCCGGGCAACCAGCGGCTTCAGGGTGATGTTG
>CAMGCA010000049.1 GCA_946011705.1 uncultured Clostridia bacterium
GCAAGCAATGCATCTGTATATACAAATGCGAAACCAGGCATTTCCACCGCCCCGGAAATGCTTGGTTTCTGCTTGTTGAGGCGCTGCCCCAATCCCCGGAGAACATAGATTTGTGTTCTGGAAACGCTGCAAGAAATGCAGCGGCTATGCGATTTTGCAATCGCTGAAACTGAACGTCAGGAATCGTTAGCCAAATCATGATTTACAAGTGCTGTGTAGTAATTGCTGATGGTGGTTGGGGCATTGAACAGTACCGTCAGTAGGTATTGCTTAATGTTCCGCACCTTGGTTGTGTTCTCCTTCATACACTTCAGGACAAACTGGATGTGATCGCTGTTCAGTTTCAGAAAGCGGGAGCGCACTACCTCATGAGGGAAGTCTGTACCGGCGACCCGAGTGGTCTTCCGTTTGGCGCAGACAACTTCCAGCATCAGCTCCAAGATCTCGTCGATGGAATCTGCGTCGCATGGGTGTTGCTGCTTCAGATTCTCATACTCGATGTTTTTGCAAATCAGATCCCGATATTCCTGATATGCATTTGCCGATTCGCTTCGTTTCGCTTCCGACGATTCCCGGAAAGAAGGAATTGAATCGGTATTTTGTTTATCAGTACTTTGTTTATCTGTATTTGATTTCTTAGTATTTAATTGCGTTGGATTATCCTGCAACGGTTTGTCCGGTGTTGGATTATCCGATGACGGCTTTTCCGATGACGGATTTGCAGCGACAGGACGCTCATAAATGATGTACTCATTGACGCTGAACTTGCCGCCGGCATCTGTGGTCTGGTGGCGCTGGACATAACCGGCTCGCTCAAGTTCGTTGATTGCGGAACGGATGGCATCTTTGCTTTCCCGATTGATGTACGCAAGGCCAGACAGGGTGTAGTCCCAGTCCTCCGGTAAGGAAAGCATTTGGGATAGCAGCCCCTTGGCTTTGAGGGATAGGCGCTTATCCCTCAAATGATGATTGCTCATAACCGTGTAGTCCCGAGTGCGTTCCAGTCGAAATACTGCCATTGTAAATCCTCCTTATATTTTGGGGCATAGAAAAAGCCGCAGTCTGAAATCATGTCAGAACTGCGGTTTAATTCTTTCCAGCCTTGAAATAGTTTTGATAAACCTATTATTGTTAAAAATTCGCTATTTACTTTATGATACTATACGGTATAATAGTAATGTACACATCACATAAGTGAGGAGGCAATCCATGAAGCAGAACACAGATGCCATCGCCATCTATTCCCGAAAGTCCAAGTTCACCGGCAAGGGCGAAAGCATCGGAAATCAGATTGAGCTTTGCAAAGAATACATTCGGGCGCATTATGGGGATGATGCTCTTGACCATCTGGTGGTTTATGAGGATGAAGGTTTCTCCGGTGGCAATCTGAACCGCCCGGATTTTAAGAGGATGATGGCAGCCGCCAAGGAGCGGAAGTTTAAGGCAATCATTGTCTACCGGCTTGACCGAATCAGCCGTAATATCAGCGACTTTTCCAGTCTGATTGAAGAGCTGGCAAGGCTGGATATTGCCTTTGTGTCCATCAAAGAGCAGTTTGACACCGGTTCTCCCATGGGTCGTGCCATGATGTACATTGCCTCTGTATTCTCCCAGTTGGAACGGGAAACCATTGCCGAGCGTATTCGGGACAACATGCACGAGCTGGCAAAGACCGGACGCTGGCTGGGCGGCACAACGCCCACCGGCTTTGAATCCGAAGGGGAAGAGAAGGTCACCGTGGACGGCAAGAAAAAGAAAACCTTCAAGCTGAAGCTGGTTCAACAGGAAGCCGAAATTGTCCGCATGATCTATGACCTGTTCTCAGAAACCAACTCTTTGACCATGACGGAAGCGGAGCTGATGAAGCGGCGGATTGTCACCCGGAATGGGAATTACTTCACCCGGTTTTCCACTAAAGCCATTTTGCAGAACCCGGTCTACATGGTTGCGGACCAGGAAGCCTATGACTATCTGACAGAGAAAGAAGCAGACCTGTTTTCTGACCGGGCGGAATTTGACGGCAAGCATGGTATCATGGCTTACAACCGGACGGATCAGGAGAAGGGGAAAACCACCCAGTACAATCCGGTCAATGAATGGATCGTTGCGGTGGGCAAGCACCCCGGCCTGATTCCGGGCAAAACCTGGGTTCGGGTGCAGGAGGCGTTGGAGCAAAACAAGTCCAAGGCCTTCCACAGACCGAAATCCAATGAAGCGCTGCTGACGGGTCTTTTGTACTGCCGCTGCGGCAACCGGATGTATCCCAAACTGTCCAAGCGTCGAACTGCCGATGGAGATGTGATTTTCACCTACGTCTGCAAGCTGAAGGAACGAAGCCAGCGGAGCCTTTGCAACAACCGAAACGCCAGTGGCAACACCATGGATTTGGCTGTGGTGGAGCAGGTGAAACGGCTGAACGATCACAATGGGGAATTCATTGATCAGATGGAGAAAAGCCGGAAGTTCTATACTGGCAACCGTGTCCAGTACGAAGAACAGCTTGCCGCTCTTCAAAAGGACAAAGCGGAAGTGGAAAAGAAGATTGAAGGGCTTGTGGACTCCCTCATTGACTTGGGGGACAGCACCGCCAAGGTGCGTGTTGCAAAGCGTATCGAGGCTTTGACTGCCGAAAGTGATGCGTTGGAAGTGCGGATTCAGGAACTGATTGCCCTGACCTCTCAGCACGCCATGAGCGATATGGAATTTGACGTCCTGCGGCAGCTGCTGTCTGTGTTCCAGGAGAACATCGACGATATGCCTCTGGCGCAGAAGCGGGCGGCGATTCGCACGGTGGTTCGCAAGGTCATCTGGGACGGCGTGAATGCCCACATTGTGCTGTTCGGTGCTGACGAGGAAGAAATTGAGATGCCGGATATCACCCCGCTGTTTGCGGATACAGAAGCGGAGGATACTCTGGAACCCTTTGCAGATGTCGATTACGAGGAAGAACTGGAAGAAGATGGAGAATCTGGCTCCGCACCTATGACGCCTTGGGGGGAGGATAGCAAATGAGATTCTCATGTACTTCCGCTCCCAAAAAAAGTCTGCGCAGGATGTGTCCCTGTCGGATTTTATCGATACCGGAGCGGATGGCGCGCCGCTGGAGCTGATGGACGTGGTGGCGGAGGACTGCGACCTTTTGGAGCAGATTTGCAGCCGGGAAATGGCACAGCAGCTCCACCGTGCTGTCGAAAGCTGCTTGACGCCCCAGGAAAAGCAGGTCATCGTCCTTCGCTACGGCCTGAACGGACAGCCGCCGAAACGCCAGCGGGAGGTGGCCCTGATTACAGGGATCAGCAGGAGCTATGTTTCCAGAATCGAAAAGAAGGCGCTGGGGAAGCTCCGGGAGGCGCTGGAGGGGTGAAAACACTTTTATTTGACTACCGACAAGGCTTCTGCTATAATATGAGGCAAAAATGCGGAGAACGCCGCCCTTTGGAGGAAAGAACATGAGAATGAGAAGAATGCGCAATCTGGAACCCCGGACGCAGAAGTGCGGCGCTTATCGAATCACCGACCCGGAGACCCGGAAAGGCCATTGGCGGGAGCTGAAGCCGGACTGTACCGCGCTGTGGGTGGAGGTCGGCTGCGGTAAGGGCAAATTTACCGCCGAGACAGCTCAGGCAAACCCCGATGTGCTGCTGATTGCCGTGGAACGCTGCCGGGAGGCTATGGTGGTTGCCATGGAAAAGGCCCGGGATATGGGCCTGACCAACGTATTCTACATCGACATGGATGTGGCAAACATGGAGGAAATTTTCGCCCCCGGCGAAATTGACCGGCTGTTCATCAACTTCCCGGACCCCTGGCCCCGGAAGAAAAACGCCAAGCGCCGCCTGACCCACCGGGGCTTCCTGGATAAGTATTGCCGCTGTGTCCGGGAGGGCGGTGAGCTGCACTTCAAGACCGACAACGCACCGCTGTTCGAGTTCTCTGTGGAGGAATTTGCTGCCTGCGGACTGGAAGTGAAGAATCTCACCCGAGACCTCCACAAGGACGGCATCGTGGGCATCATGACCGGGTATGAGGAAAAATTCCACAGCCTCGGCACCCCCATCAACCGCTGCGAGGTAGTGTGCAGGCCCTTCGTTCTGCCGCCGGAGGAAAAGAAGAAGTCTCAGGAGGAAGCGGAATGAACGAGGTTTTACGCCAGCTGCATGAGAGAAAGTCCGTCCGGGTCTATGCGGAGCGCCCGGTGGAGCCGGAGGTGAAGCGGGCCATTCTGGAAGCAGCCATTCAGGCCCCCACGGCGGGCAATATGGCCCTGTACACCATACTGGACATCACCGACCCGGAGAAAAAGGCGTTGCTGGCGAAAAGCTGCGATGACCAGCCCTTCATCGCTAAGGCCCCTATGGTGCTGATTTTCTGCGCCGACTACCGCCGCTGGTACGATATGTTCTGCGAATATGTGGATGACGTGCGGAAGCCGGACATGGGCGATCTGCTTCTGGCGGAAGCGGATGCTCTGATTGCCGCCCAGAACGCGGTGGTGGCTGCCCACAGCCTGGGCCTTGGCAGCTGCTATATCGGAGATATTACGGAAAACTATGAATACCACAAAAAGCTCTTGAATCTGCCCCAATATGTGGTTCCCGCCGCCATGCTCTGCTTCGGGTATCCCACGCAGCAGCAGCTGCGCCGTCCCAAGCCGCCCCGGCATCCGGTGGAGGCGCTGGTGCATGAGAATGGCTATTGTTTGGAGAAATCCGCCCAAATGCCCCAAATGCTGGGTTTCCAGCAGGAAAAGAGCGGGGAAGAACTGGCAGATTACATCCGCAGATTCTGCCAGCGGAAGTGGAACAGCGACTTTAGTGTGGAAATGAGCCGCTCCTGCGCCGAAATGGTGCGGGATTGGTGCGAAAGGTAAGAAATTTATGACAACATACTATGGAGGAAGCTGTGACGTGGCCGTCATCGGTGCGGGTCACGCGGGCATCGAGGCCGCGCTGGCCGCCGCCCGGCTGGGGCTGCATACCATCCTCTTTACCATCAATCTGGACGCCGTGGGCAATATGCCCTGCAACCCCGCCATCGGCGGCACCGGCAAGGGCCATCTGGTGCGGGAGCTGGATGCCCTGGGCGGCGAGATGGGTGTGGCGGCGGATCACTGCTGCATCCAGTACCGGATGCTGAATCAGGGAAAAGGCCCTGCCGTCCACTCTCTGCGGGCACAGGCTGACCGCCGGGAATATCAGAAGTACATGAAGCACGTTCTGGAATTGCAGGAGAATCTGGAGCTGAAACAGGCTCAGATTGTGGAAGTCCTCACGGAAAACGGGGCAGTGTCCGGGGTGCGCACCCAGCTGGGGGCGGAGTACGCCGCCAAAGCAGTGGTGATTGCCACAGGCACCTACCTTGACAGCACGGTGATCACCGGCGAAAGCGTCATTCCCTCCGGCCCCGACGGGATGCACCCCAGCGTAGGGCTGGCGGACAATCTGCGCGCGTTGGGGTTGTCTCTGCGGCGGTTCAAAACCGGCACGCCCCCACGGGTCAACCGCCGGAGTATTGATTTTTCCAAAATGGAATTGCAGCCGGGAGACGAAGCCGTGGAGCCGTTCTCCTTCCGCACAGTCCACAAGCCCAACAATTCGGCGGTGTGCTACCTGACCTACACCAACGAGGAGACCCACAGAATCATTCGGGAGAATCTGTACCGCAGCCCCATGTATGACGGCACCATCTCCGGTGTTGGCCCCAGGTACTGTCCCAGCATCGAGACGAAGATCGTCCGCTTTGCCGACAAGCCCCGGCACCAGCTGTTTATTGAGCCCTGCGGGCTGGATACGGAGGAAATGTACATTCAGGGCTTTTCCAGCAGCCTGCCGGAGGATGTGCAGCTGGCCATGCTGCGCACGATTCCCGGTTTGGAGCAGGCGGAAATGATGCGCCCTGCCTACGCCATTGAATATGAGTGCGTCGATCCCACACAGCTGAAGCCTACGCTGGAAACCAAGGCGGTATCCGGTCTCTACGGCGCGGGCCAGTTCAACGGTACCTCCGGTTACGAGGAGGCCGCCGCCCAGGGGCTGGTGGCGGGGGTCAACGCGGCTTTGAAGCTGCTGGGGAAACCGCCCATGATTCTGACCCGGGACACCAGCTACATCGGCACGCTTATCGATGATCTGGTGACCAAGGGTACCGAGGAGCCTTACCGCATCATGACCAGCCGCTCGGAATATCGGCTGCTGCACCGGCAGGACAATGCCGACCAGCGGCTGACCCGCATCGGCGCGGAAATTGGCCTCGTGCCCCCGGAGCGGCTGAAAGCGGTGGAGGAAAAATATGAGCAGGTGCGACGGGAGGTGGGACGTCTCGAAAGCAGCGGTGTCCCCGCGTCCGAGGCTCTAAACGCCATGCTGGAAGAGAAAGGCTCCGCACCAGTGGCGAATTCCGCCCGGCTTGCCGACCTGCTGCGACGCCCCCAGGTGAGCTACGCCGACATTGCCCCCTTTGACGCGAACCGCCCGGATTTGCCCGAGGCCGTGACGGAGGAAGTGGAAATTCAGATCAAATATGCCGGGTATCTGGCCCGGCAGGAAAAGCAGGTGGCGGAGTTCCGCCGGGAGGAAGCCCGGGCTATCCCGGAGGACATCGACTACCGGGCCATCACCGGTCTGCGGCTGGAGGCCCAGGAAAAGCTCAACGCCATCCGCCCGGTGTCCATCGGGCAGGCGGGCCGGATTTCCGGCGTCAGCCCGGCGGATATCGCTGTGCTGCTGATCTATCTGGAACAGAGATAAAAAAGGGCGGCTCGTGCGAGCCGCCTAACATGCTTATTCTAGCACAAATGGGACGGCACGTCAACAGCAAATCATGGAATAATGACTGAAATCTATGTTTTATACAATCATAAATTGGTGAATTTATACAATATTCCGTCTTGCAAAAAGGAAAACCCCATGATAATATATAGTCACAAAAGGAAAGCACCTTTCGAAAAGAAAGATTTCCTTCCACCGTTTTTTCTGAAAGAAGAAGCAAGGACGTAAGGTTGTTGAGAGTAATCAAAGATAGCGAATTCCGAGATTTCAGAAGGAACGGTTAGGCGGTTTATCGATTGAATGAAATTCCAACCTGTAAGAGCATCCCGCAGAAAGGGACAAAGATGAAAGAACTTGGGAATGTGGAATGAAAGTCAGTTCGAGAAAATCGTCAATCTGCAGAATGCGGAGGTAACCAAGATGTTAGATAATAAGAGCGAACAGAAATGACCCTTGGCTGCAAAAAAACGTACTGATCACAAGGTACGGCAGTCAAGGGTCATTTCTTTGGCGGCGAGTCGCCGCGGACAATGCGTTACGGGGCCGGACTAAAGCTGCCACGCCATTGGGTTCTGCTCGGTATCGTTCCTGTGGCAGAGTTCGGAAGGCAGTATGGCGAGTCGCCGCGGACAATGCGTCATGGACGCTGGGTGGTCATCCAACATCCTTAGGGCCCCTCGACCGGCGGCCAGTGGCCGCTGACAATGCGTTACGAACGCTGGTGGTGGTCGCTACACCATTGGGTACCGCTCGGTATCGCTTCTGCGGTAGAATGTTGGAAGATGATAGGCGGCAGGGCCGCCGGCCAATGCGTTACGAACTTAGCGGTAGTTGTAACACCACTGGGTATTGCTCGATAGCGTTCCGCATTTGTCATCCTGAGCGAAGCGGCACAAGGTGCCGCGTAGTCGAAGGATCTTCAGCGCTTATTCCTGTGATTGTGCCGGGCAAAAGCCCGACTTTTTTGCGCCCATTTCCGGCATCTGTTTTGTCTTGCAATTTCCTCTTCTGCATGGTAAAATACAATACTACGACGACTTTACGGAAAGGAGGCGGCGGTATGAAGCGCCTTGTGGTTTTCCTTACCTTGTGCCTGCTGCTGGCGGGAGTTTTCTGCCTGCCGGTTTCCGCGGAAACCGCCGCAACCCAGGTGGATCTGCAATGTACCGTTACCGCCGAGGGCGACTGCCTGGTGACGGCTACGGTGAATCTGCGGTTGGAGGCGGCGCTGGACAGCCTGTCTTATCCTGTGCCGCTGGACGCGAAAAATGTCACCGTCAACGGCTCCAATGCCGCGGCTGCCCGCTATGCCTCCGCGCTTCAGGTGGATTTGAGCCGCATCAGCAAGGGCTATGTGGGGGATGCCTCCGTGCGCATTGGTTACACCCTGCCGGGGGCGGTGAAGATCACCACCCTCAATCAGGCGGCTGTGGATTCCGGGAAGGAAAAACCCGATCGTGCCCTGCTGCTGACGGTGCCCCTGCTGTCCGGCTTTGAATACCCGGTGGAGGCTATGAACTTCACCATCACCATGCCCAATAACTGTGTGGGCTTAAGCCCGTCCTTCACCAGCATCTACCGGCAGGAGAGCATTGAATCCGATCTGAAAATCCTGCCCATCACCGGCAGTCAGATCATCGGCTCCACCAAGACGGTGATGAATGACCGGGAGGGTGTCACCATGACCATGGTGGTGCCGGACAAAATGTTCCCCACGGTCAGCACCTACGTCCGGGACGGCTATCCGGAGCTTCCTTACATTCTGGGCTTTTTCGGCGCGGCGCTATTATACTGGCTGCTGACTCTGCGCACCTGGCCCATCCGCCGCAGCCGGGCCTCCACCGCCCCCGAGGGTATCACCGCCGGCGAGCTGGGCTGCCGACTGACCCTGACCGGCGGCGATCTGACCATGATGGTCTTCTCCTGGGCCCAGCTGGGCTATCTGCTCATCGCCGTGGAGGGAAATAAGGTATATCTGCATAAACGCATGGACATGGGCAACGAGCGCAGCGCCTTTGAAAACAAGGTATTCAATCTCCTGTTCAGCCGCCGCGAGGCCGTGGACGCCACGGGAAATCAGTACGCCGTCCTGTGCCGGAAGGTGGCGGGCATGGTGCCCATGGAGCGGAATATGTATCGGGGAAACTCCGGCAACATGAAAATTTTCCGGCTTTTGGGCTGCCTTGCCCAGGGCGCCTGCGGCGTGTGCGTGGCCATGAATATGAGCCCCGTGCTGGCGCTGGCGGTGGTGATGGCAGTGATTCTGTGCTTCCTCGGCTGGATCTCCGGCTGGCTCATGCAGGATGTGGCCTACTGCACCCACCTGCGGGGCAAGGTGCCGGTGGCAATCGGCCTGGTGATTCTGATTTTGTGGACCCTGCTGGGCCTGCTCAGCGGGCAGGTCTGGATTCCTTTGGGCTGCATTCTGGGACAGTGGGTGCTGGGCTTCTTCGCCGCCTATGGCGGACGCCGCAGCGACCTTGGACGGCACGATGCCGGTCAGGTCCTGGGGCTGCGGGCCTACCTCAAGCATTTGCCCCGGGACGGCATCAACCGTCTGCTGCAGAACGACCCGGATTATTTTTTCAACATGGCTCCCTACGCCCTGGCGCTGGGTATCATCCGACCCTATTCGGACACCTTCGGGCGGCGCAAGCTGGAGCACTGTCCCTACCTCTACACCCGCAATGACGCGGGCCGCCGCACGGCCCGGGAGTGGGGGGAACTGATGCGGGACACCGCCCTGAAGATGGATGCCAGAGCCAAGCGAATGCAGATTGAACGCTGGTTCGCGGTTCCGCTGCCAAAACCCAAAAAAAGATAGAAATATCCCCTTTTTCCGTGGAACACCCGGAAAAAGGGGATTGTTCATTCTTCGGAATCCGGACCCATTTTGACGACCAGTACACCATCGATCATTTGGATGCAGTCCGGGCTGGGGAAAGCAGGCATCCTGGAAACCGCGTCACTGTTTTTCAGCTCCCACCATTTGGACTCGCCGCACAGCACGATGGGGTAGTCCAGCACATACCGGAAGTAGCCCGGCTCCGCCTTGGAGCACACAACCGGACTGGCCCCACCGTGGGCCTCCGGCACGA
>CAMGCA010000050.1 GCA_946011705.1 uncultured Clostridia bacterium
TTATCATATCTACCCACCATCGCCAGCGCGCCCGTGTAAATGAACTGCATGCAAATAAAGAACCTCTGTGGCCTGTTGTGGTCCGCATCGCACTGGGCGCTGTTGTAATTGGTTATTTGACCTGGCTGTTTGGCACCGGACGTCCTGGTACCTCTTTCCCGATTCCTGGACTGATCCTGGTAATTCTGGTCATCATCTATCACACCATCACCCAGAAAACCAGGTTTGGACGCCATATCTACGCAGTCGGCGGCAATAAGAACGCCGCTGCCCTGTCCGGTGTCAACGTGCAGAAGACCTATTTCCTGACCATGCTGAATATGTCTTTCCTGGCTGCACTGGCCGGCATCATGTTCGTGGGACGCTCCACTGCGGCAGGTCCTTCCGACGGTACCAGCTGGGAGATGGATGCCATTGCATCTGTCTACATTGGCGGTGCAGCCGTGTCCGGCGGTGTTGGTACCATTATGGCTACCATGGTCGGCGGTATGATGATGGCAGTTCTGAACTCCGGCCTGATGCTGCTGGGTGTCGGCGCCGACAAGACCCAGGTCATCAAGGGTCTGGTTCTGATGGCAGCCGTTGCCTTCGACGTTTACAATAAGCGTCCCGGACACGTCTCCATTACAAAGCGCCTGTTCAACATGAACAGCGCCGAAAACAAAGAAGGTTCCCCTGCTGACAAAAAATCCTGAGGGATTTTTCGCAGCCGGGCCTTAATACGAAACCAAATATACAATAGTAGGAGGAAAAAACGATGAAAAAACTGTTCGCATTGCTCTTGGCTCTGGTTATGGTTCTGTCCATGACTGCCTGCGGCGGCGGCCGTACCGAACCTGCTCCCGCAGCGAATACCCCCGCTGAAAAGCCCGCTGAGGCCAACAGCAGCACTGAAGCTCCCGCTGCAGCCGGCGGCTTTGAGGCCGACGCTACCATCGGTGTCTCCCTGCCTTGGCTGGGCACCCAGAACTGGAAAGAAGCCGAAGAAATGTTCAAGACTGAGCTGGAAGCTGCCGGCTTCAAGCCCATCATCCAGGCTGCTGACAATAAGGTTCCTACCCAGCAGCAGCAGATCGAATCCATGATCCAGAACGGCGCCAAGGTGATCGTTGTTGGTCCTATCGACGGCACCCAGCTGGGCGCTGTCCTGGAAGAGGCCAAGGCTGCCGGCGTTTATGTCATTGGTTATGACCGCCTCCTGGAGAATACCACCGGCGTTGACGGTGTTGTTCAGTTCGGCAGCGTCAAGACCGGTGAACTGCAGGCCCAGGCTCTGCTGGATGGCCTGAAGGCAATGAAGGGTGAGGGCCCCTGGAACATCGAGCTGTTCGGCGGTGGCCCCGCTGACCCCAATGCTCCCAACTTCTTCAAGGGTGCTATGAGCGTTCTGCAGCCCCTGATCGACGACGGCACGCTGACGGTTGTCTCCGGCCAGACTGACTTCACCCAGTGCGCTACCATGGACTGGGACAACGCCAAGGCGCAGGCAAGAATGGACTCCCTGCTGTCTGGCTTCTACTCTGACAAGGAAATCCACGGTGTCCTGTCTCCCAACGACGGTATCGCCCGTGCAATCATCACCTCCTGCGAGCAGGCAGGTCAGAAGATTCCCGCTATCTCCGGTCTGGACGCTGAGAACGAGTCCGTTGAGTGGGTCTGGTCCGGTCGTCAGTACTCCACCATTGCAAAGCCCACCGATGCTCTGGTTGCTCAGACCATCGAGATCATCAAGTCCCTGCAGGCAGGCAACGGTATGCCCGCTACCGATGTTCAGGTGAACAACGGCAAGATCGATGTTCTCGTCTACGAGCTGCCCCCTGTCGTGGTCACCAAGGACAATGCTAAGGAAGTCTTTGCCAACGACCCCGGCCGTCTGGAACTGCTGAAATAAGAACCGTATCAAAACATAACAAGGCGGCGGAAGGATCATCCTTCCGCCGCCTCAGCGTATGCCAATCCGCAGGATAAAATTACCGCCAAAACCTGTGAAAAAATCTATGGAGAGCTTTACATTATGTACTTATCGGTTTTACTCAGCCGCTTGATAAATTGGAATTTGGCGGCGAGTCGCCGCTGACAATGCGTTACGGATTGCGAGTGGACATTCCACATCCTTTGGGCCCCTCGACCGGAACTGCGTAGGTTATATAGAATAGACCACCACCGCAAAAACGAACCGGGCGTGCCCAAAGGATGGGAAGACTACCACACGGGCGAAGGCTCGCATTGCCCGCGGGGGCATCCCCGCCAAATTCCAATTTGTCGCTTTGCTGACTTATGCCGATATGCACATTACATTATTTTAATTCCAGGACGTATCTAAAAACAGTTGCGCTATCCCGCGAAATATGCCATAATAGTAGAAAGTACACGCGGGAGGAAATACGAATGCCGAAAGCAAGAACCATCACGCTCAAAACAGGAAGAACCCGAACGGAACTGGAAGTCAGCGACATTCTCTACGTCCTGATGGACCGGAATTATGCGAATATCCATATGGAATTTGGCGGTGTTTATAAATCCAGGGTTACGTTTGATGAGCTGAAAACGCTGCTGGGAGACAACTTTCTCCCCACCGGGCGGGGGTGTCTGGTCAATATCACCCAGATTCACCACATTGATGATATGGTTGTCCTGAACAGCGGAGAGCGGCTGAAATGTGTGTCCAGGCTGAAACCGGCGCTGGTGGCGCAGCTCTGTGCCGTGCGAAACTGTCCGCCGACAAGCGTCGACATAAAAGCGCCCCGCCCTCTCAAGCCAGAAAAGCAGCCTGCCTCGGCTGTGGGGAGAAGCTTGTCTCCCGCCGCGGAAGAGCAAACGGATTGGGTGCCGGAAGCGGATGTGCGGGGATTTTCCGACGGCGCTTATCTCAATATCGTGGTGAAACATCGGCGGATCATGCTGCCGGTAAATTCGATTCTGTACACGGATGTGGAAGGGAGCCATGCCCAGATTCACCTTGTTGACGGGATGGTCTACCGCACCAGGGCTACCTTGTCCGCGCTGGAAAAGGGTTTGGGGGATGGCTTTCTCAAGGTCAGCCGCAGCCGGCTGGTGTCGGTCATGGCGATTCACAGTGTTACGGACACCGTCAATCTCATCAGCGGGGAAGCGCTGAGCTATCCACCCTACCGGGAATCCCAAATCCGCAAGCAGCTTGCCTCCCGGAAAAAGCAGCTCATCGACAGGTTCAGCGGCGAAGGCGTCCCCACCACGCCCGAGGAATATCACAACCATTACCGCTGCTTTGACAGCGCGCCCTTTGCCTTTACAGACATTGAGATGGTATTCAGTGAGGACCGGCACGCGGTGGACTGGATTTTCCGCTACGGCAATCCGGCGCTGGCAAGGCTGGAAAGAGTTCCTCTGAAAGCCCTGATCGGAAGTTCCTTCGGCAGTCTGTTCTCCAACATGGATTCCAAGTGGCTGCGCTGCTATGAGCAGGCGGCGCTCTACGGAAAAACCCTGGAAATCGTGTCCTACAGCCCGGAGATCGAAACCAATCTGAAAATCATCTGCTACCCCACCTTCAAAGGGCACTGCGGCTGCATTCTGTTCAACCTGGACGCCAAAGACGGGCAGATGAGTACGCTGAAGCTGTGAATTGCCGTAGGCATAACCGCTTTGGGAAGCCCTGTCCCACCACGCTGTGAATCAGCGGCACTCGCACATAACAATGCTCCCTTCATGACCGGGCAGTGTCTTTTCCTTCACTGTCTGTCATAAAGGGAGCATATCATTGTGTGTAGCTCTGGGGAAATCAGCGCCTTACTCGCCCAAAATCTCGGTCATCATCTGGTCAACCAGAATCAGGCAGCGGGGCACATGGAAGGGGCCTTTGAAGGTGGAACCCTTGCAGGCGGGCTGGGTGGGCTTGCCGTCCCGGCGGAGGTAGCCATACCACTCGCCGTACTCGTCGGCAAAGTAGGTCTTGCAGTAGTCCAGAATCTGGTAGAAGATATCCAGATACTTCTCGTCCTTGGTATCCCGGTAGATCATCATAGAAGCGATCAGGGCCTCATTGTGGGGCCACCACAGCTTCATGTCGTGCTCGTAAGCCTCGGGAGGATTGCCCAGGCAGTCCATGAAGTACAGAATGCCGCCGTATTCCTTGTCCCAGCCCATGTTGAAGGCCATGTTGAACACGTCAATGGCCTTCTCATGCAGCGCCTTGTCGCCTACCTCGTTGGCGTAGTCCATCAGGAACCAGCTGCACTCGATGTCGTGACCGGGGTTCACCATACGGCCCTCGGTGATGTCCAGCCGGGGGGTGCCGTCGGGGGCCACGTTCTCCAGGGTGCACTTGAGATCGGGCTTGACGTGGTAGGCAAAGATGTCGTGGATGCACTCCTTGGCCCGCTCGTCGTACAGGGCGGCGTTGGCGGGGTCCACCCGCTTCATGACGCCGGTGACGTTCAGGATAATCATGGGAATGCCCAGGCTGCGGCCGGTGCGGGTTTCGGGAATGGTCTTGGGGCCCATGCCGGTGGGGTCGGGCATACCGTGGTTCAGGTTCCAGTACATATCATAGGCCCGGCGCGCCCGCTCCAGGTGCTCCTTCTCGCCGGTAATGCCGTAATACTCGGCGTTGGCGATGCAGTAGAAGGCTTCACTGTAGCAGTAGCGGCGCTGACGCAGAGGCTTTCCGTCACCGGTGACAGTAAAGTACAGCCGTCCGCCGGCCTCGTGGTTGACGCAGTACTTCTCGAGGAAGTCAATGCAGCTCTTGGAAGCGGCCAGCCACTCCTCCTTCACGCCGTACACATGGCACAGGTAGGCGTAGGTCCAGCCGCAGCGGCCCTGCATCCACACGCTCTTGTCGGTGGAGTAGATTTTGCCGGTGCGGTCCAGGCAGGTGTAGATGCCGCCGTGCTCGGCGTCCATACCGTTTTTCAGCCAGAAATCGGCCACATTCGCCAGCTGGTCACGAATCCACTGACGCTGAGCCAGAAATTTTTCACGATCCATTTTGAAGTTACCTCCTGTAATTTGTCGATTTACGAAACCATCATACCACTGCGGCAGGATGATTTCAAGTGATTGAATTTACCAAAGGAACCCCCACCCCTCGGATTTGAGAGGTGGGGAGAATCGAAGTGAGAAATTACACGCCGCCGGTGAGCAGGGTGGGCAGGAACAGGGTGATCTGGGGGAAGACGTTCAGCAGAATCAGCGTGATGATCAGGGGGATGAGGAAGGGGAGAACGCCCTTGACCAGCGTCTTAAACTGCATATTGCCAACCCGGGAAACCACGAACAGCGCGGTGCCCATGGGGGGCGTCAGAATGCCGATCATCAGATTGAAGATGACCACAACGCCGAACTGGATGGGGTTGATGCCGTAGGCCAGAACCGCGGGCAGCAGGATGGGAACCAGGATCATCTGCAGGGGCAGGGCGTCGATGCAGGTACCCAGAATCAGCAGCACGATGTTGATCATCAGCAGCAGCATGAGCTTGGAATCCACGTTGCTGGTGAAGAAGGCGGCGATGGCCTGAGGCATCTGCTCACGGGAGATAACGAACTGGAACAGGGTAACGCCCAGGATCATCAGCACAATGGTGCCGCTGGTCTTGATGGAGTCCAGGCAGATCTTGAAGAAGCTCTTGAGGGTCAGCTCCTTGTACACAAAGAAACCGAGGATCATGGTGTACAGGGCAGCCACAACGGCAGCCTCGGTGGGGGTGAAGTAGCCGGTGAAAATACCGAAGAGGATGATGATGGGGGTCAGCAGGGCCCAGAAGCTCTTCTTGAAGGAGTTCAGCCGGTAGCCCCAGCTTCTCTTGGGCTCGGAGGGGTAGTTCCGCTTGTGAGCCAGGTAGGCGCACATGATCATCAGGGCGGCGGTGGTCAGCAGGCCCGGCAGGAAACCGGCCATGAACAGCTTCTCAACGCTCTGGTTTGCCAGCACGGCGTAGATGATCAGCGGGGTAGAAGGAGGAACCAGGGGTCCGATGATGCAGCTTGCCGCGGTGATGCCGCCGGCGAAGCCTTCGTCAAAGCCGGCATCCTTCATGCTCTTGATTTCCAGCTGGCCCAGTCCGCCGGCGTCTGCCAGAGCGGAACCGGACATGCCGGAGAAAATCAGGGAAGCCAGCACGTTGACGTGGGCCAGACCGCCCTTTTTGTGGCCGATCATGGAGGCGGCGAAATCGAAGATTCGGGTGGTAACGCCGCCGCCGTTCATCAGGTTGCCCGCCAGAACGAAGAAGGGCACCGCCAGCAGGGTCTGGCTGTTGACGCCGTTAAACATCTGCTCCAGAGCGAAGGGAACCAGATTCAGGCTGCCGGATACGGTGAAGAAGAAGAGTGAGGACATGATCAGGGCGTAACCCACATGAACGCCCAGCATGATCAGGACAAACCATAAAATGAAGGTCATTATCATGTGCATACTTACTCCCACTCCTCTATGTCATAGAAGTCGTTTTTCGCGTCCTCAGCAACCCAAGCCCGGACGACCTCGCCGTGCCGTACGATGTTCACCAGCTGGGCGATCATCTCGATGATGGTCAGGCCAGTCCACAGGAACATGGCGCCATAGAGCCAGCTCTCGCCGATGCCCAGGGTGACCAACGGGGTAAAGGCCTTTCTCTGTACGATAGAGAAGGTGTGATAGAAAATCAGGGACAGCAGGCCGATCATGACCACGTTGATGACCGCTTCAATCACCAGCTGAACCTTCTTGGGAAGGGCCAGGAGAATTGCGTCGATTCTGACGTGGATGTTTTCCTTCTGGGCCAGATGGCAGCCCAGCACACCCATCCACACGAACAGAAGCCGGGCAGTCTCATCCGTCCAGGCGGAAGGAGAGCCGATTTTTCTGGAAAGCGCCTGCCAGAAAAGGGAGAACAGAATGATGTTGAAGAGGATCACTGCTACATACTGTTCCGCTTTTTCCAGGACATGAATGGCGTCGGCAGGCGTTTTGATAGTGGTTTTGCCAACTTTCATAATTGATACACTCCCAAAGACCGTAGATACCAATGTAATGAAGGGGCCGCAGGGGCCCCTTGATTACGGATTACTTTCTAGCTTCTTCGATGGCCTTTACAGCTGCGTCGCCGTACTTGGCAACGTACTCATCGTACATCGGAGCGCAGGCCTCGCGGAAGGGGGCCTTGTCCGGAGACGTAATGGTCATACCGTTCTGCTCGAATTTCTCAATCAGGGCCTTTTCATCATTCTGGAAGGTCTCGGTGTGGAACTTAGCAGCGTCCTGAGCCGCCTTGGTGATGGCTTCCTGCTGAGCCGGAGACAGCTTATCAAAGACAATCTTGCTGATGATGTAGTTGTTGTCGTTGATGATGTGGCCGGTCAGCGCGCAGTAGGGCTGAACCTCGTAGAACTTCTGAGCGTCGATGGTGGACAGGGGGTTCTCCTGACCGTCAACAGCGTTGGTCTTCAGAGCCAGGTAAACTTCCGCGAAAGGCATGGGAGTGGCAGCAGCGCCGGAGTACTTAGCAAAGGCCAGGTTGGCGTCAGCGTTGGGAACTCTCAGCTTCATGCCCTTCATGTCGTCGATGGTCTCGATCTTCTTGTTGGAGGTGGTCTGTCTGGTGCCGTTGTAGGCGTCAGCCAGCACCTTCCAGCCCCGGGCCTCCAGCTTGGCATAGATGGACTTGCCGTACTCGGTGTCGTTCAGGGTTCTGGTCATGTGATCGAAATCATCGAAGGCGAAGGGGTAGCCGAAGATCTCCAGCTCAGGCTCCCACAGGCCCATTCTGCCGGTCTCGGCGAAGACCATGTCCAGAGCGCCGGCGGCGACCTGGTCGATCATGGCCCGGTCATCGCCCAGCTGTCCGCCGGGGAAGATCTCAACGGTGATGGTGCCATTAGAGTACTCCTTGGCCTTCTCTGCCATCAGCTCGGCAGCCTTGTACTCGTTGGAAGAGGTGTTTGCCTGGAAACCGATTTTCAGGGTGACGTTCTTCTCAGCCTGTGCAGCGGGAGCGGCGCTTCCGGAGGAGCCGCATCCGGCCAGAGCCAGAGCGCAGGTTGCGACAATCAAAAGTGCCGCGATCAGTTTTTTCATGTGTTCTCGACCTTTCCTCATAATATAATATCTTCATCGGCGGGTGCCGTTGAATTCATTGTGAAATTAACCATGTTTCTCACAGGCTGCTCACTGTTTGCATACATAATAGCCAACAATTCTGCTTCTGTCAATGATTTTCTCATGCTCGATTGTGAAAATTATTTTCAAAAAATTTGTGCATTATGTCATATTTTCAAAAGCGGTTCCCCTATTGCATTCTTTCGCCGGTCATGCTATCATGGTCGTGGACAAGTTTTCTCCCGAATTTCATCTTAAGAGGGTGGTATTTTGATCTATACAAAGCGTGAAAACTTAGCGCGTTATCTGGGCATGAGCAGCAGTCTGGACAGCGCCATCCGTCATCTGCTGAGCGCGGATCTGCGGCAGCTGCACAAGGGCCGCAATGAAATTGACGGCGATCAGGCCTTCGTCAACCGCTTCGACTACCAGACCATGCCCCAGGAACAGGCCATCTGGGAAGGCCACGAACAATACGGGGATATCCATGTTCTCCTGTCCGGCCATGAGCGGATCGGCGTTGCCAACGTATCCTCGCTGAAAACGACCCAGCGCAAGCCCGAAGAAGACTTTGTGGGTTTCGAGGGGGGTGTGGAGGTCTGGTTCCCCATGACCACCGAGGATATTCTCATCGTCTTCCCCGAGGACGCGCACATGGTCAAGGTCGCGGACGGCAGCAGCACCCTTGTGGAAAAGGCCTGCTACAAGTTCAAAGTGTAAAATTCAGAAGAAAAACATAATTTATGAGGTGATTTTCAATGAATATCGAGAAATATCAGGGCATTATTCCCGCGTTTTACGCTTGCTACGACGCCGAGGGCAAGGTTAGCCCCGAGGGCGTCCGTGCGCTGACCCGCTGGTTCGTGGAGAAGGGCGTCAAGGGCCTGTACGTTGGCGGCTCCTCCGGCGAGTGCATCTACCAGAGCAAGGAAGAGCGCAAGGTGGTGCTGGAGAACGTCATGGCGGAAGCCAAGGGTAAGCTGACCATCATCGCCCACGTTGCCTGCAACAATACCGCCGATTCTCAGGAGCTGGCGGCCCACGCCGAGAGCCTGGGCGTGGATGCCATCGCTTCCATCCCCCCCATCTACTTCCATCTGCCTCCCTACGCCATTGCCAAGTACTGGAATGACATTTCCGCCGCCGCCCCCAACACCGACTTCATCATCTACAACATCCCCCAGCTGGCGGGCGTGGCTCTGAACGTGCCTCTGCTGAAGGAAATGCTGAAAAATCCCCGGTGCATCGGCGTCAAGAACTCCTCCATGCCCACCCAGGACATCCAGATGTGGCGTGACGAGGGCGCTATCGTCTTCAACGGCCCCGATGAGCAGCTGATCTCCGGTCTGGTCATGGGCGCCACCGGCGGCATTGGCGGCACCTACGGCGCCATGCCCGAGCTGTACATCAAGCTCTACGAGTGCGTCAAGTCCGGTGATCTGGCCACCGCGCTGGAAATCCAGAACGACTGCTGCCGGATCATCTACAAGCTGTGCTCCGGTCACGGCAATATGTACGGCATGATCAAGGAAGTGCTGCGGAAGATGGGCTGCCCCGACTGCGGCTCCGTCCGGGCCCCTCTGGCTGAGCTGATCGACAGCGATTACCCCATCGCCGACGAGTGCGTAGCCATGATCCAGGCCGCCATCGCCAAGTATTGCTGAGAATAATGCCGGGGCAACGCCCCGGCAATTCTTACAGATGACATATTTAGGAGGAATCACCATGCAGTATTTAGGCATTGAATACCAGATGAAGCATCCCCCC
>CAMGCA010000051.1 GCA_946011705.1 uncultured Clostridia bacterium
GTCCGGAGCCTGTCATTCAGGCGCTGGAACTCTTTGACCGGCTGCTGGATGAGATGGAAGCGCTGGCGGAGGATTGCGATGGCTGAGATTTTTTTGCCAACCCTGCACACCTTTGCCATGAATAACATCTTCACCGGCTCCTGCGGCCTGTTCCGCTTCCGCGCGGTGCCGAATGTGGTGATGGCTACCCCCAAAGAGGTGGATTTTGCCCAGAGCAGCATTCATGTAGAATATTGGCACGGACTGTATTGCTACGAGAAAAGCCAGATGGAGGGGGAAGATACGTTCCCGATGTCGGAAGATGGCAGAGAAACGATGCTCGCCTGGCTGGAAAGCAAAATATAGTTAAAATAACTATTAGCCGTAAAAAATACCATATTTTTTGTGCAGAAAGCAAAAAAATACTTGCAATTATAGTAAACTTCTGTGTATAATAGTTCCTATACAGTGAGTTGGATGTGATTGCGTTGGTTTATGGTATTCTCCGGGATTTGGCGGCTCAGCCCGGTGCGCAGAAAGAGACTGTTGCGTATCTGGCTGAGCAAATGTCCGGATTTATAAAGAAAATGGATACCGTGCTGATTTGCTTTCCAGAGCAAGGCAGCGGCAGTTTGAGCCAATTGATGGAGCAGGCTGTCTTACAATGTGAGGCCATCCCCGTGGTCTGGGGAGCGGATCACCGGTGGAAGAGTCTTCTGCGTCTTGCCTTTTCCTCCCGGGCCAGTACCGTCATCAGCACACCGCTGATCGTACTGGGGCTGGCAAAGTTGCGAAGCTTTTATTCCATTCCGTTGTTTGTACGAAATGTTGTTACCTCCGGCTATCCCTGTGAGGAATGGATGATTGAGGGCATTCGCCGGGGATTTGACTGCTCCACCCAGGGCTGCCTGGCGATGGGTATCACCGGTGTGGTTGCTGGTTTTTCCTGTACGAAGGTGCAGGGCGTCCACCTTCGTGACGCGGAGTACCGGGTGGAGATCGTGGATAAAGACGGAAGTTCATTGCCAGAAGGGGAGGAGGGCGAAATGGTGCTCTCGCCGGTCAGTGCGCCGGAGCTTCGATATTTCATGGGAGAGAACGCCCGCCTGCATACCGGACGTTGTACCTGCGGCAGCACCCATCCGCTTCTGACGGATATCCACCCCGGAAGAACAGAGGCGGATACGGATCTGTTTGAGCTGGGAAAGTTATTGCAGAGCTGGAACAGCATTTTGGATTGCCGCCTGCTGAAGGGGCCGTGCGGGCTGGAGATGGAACTGGTTACCCTCCCTGGCGGACGGCTGCCAAAGCTTCCCACCGCCGCTAAGCGGTGCATTCGGGTGTTTAATCCGGAAACGGATGAGCCGCTACCCTATGATCCTACGCAAAAAATCCCGGATAACCGGCAGGAAAGTCATTGACATTTCCGAAGAATGTGATAGAATATCCGAGATATGCAAAGACATTGCGGAAACAAAGCGGATTGGACGGATCGCAAGCGAGAGGGAACCGGTGAAAGCCCTTGATCATTCTGCCGCAGGCCACTTCCTGCGTTGCCCGGGATGACCGGGACGGGTGCTCCCGTTACAGGGCATCTAAGATGTCTCGTTGAGACGAATTAGGGTGGTACCGCGATTTCAATGTCGCCCCTATGGTGTGGGGGCGGCATTTTTCTTTGCGTGAAAAGTGTAATCAGTGAATTTCATTTTCTTTGGAGGTAGTAACCATGAATCCCAAGCCTTACGGCGTAAATGAACTGCGTGAAATGTTTCTGTCTTTCTTTGAGAGCAAGGGCCATTTGCGTCTGCCCAGCTTCTCTCTGATTCCGCAGAATGACGCATCCTTGCTGCTGATTAACTCCGGCATGGCGCCCATGAAGCCTTACTTTACCGGTGAGGTGGAGCCGCCTCGTCATCGGGTCTGCACCTGCCAGAAGTGTATCCGTACCGGCGATATCGAAAACATCGGTAAAACCGCCCGCCATGGTACCTACTTTGAAATGCTGGGCAACTTCTCCTTCGGTGACTACTTCAAGCACGAGGCCATCAACTGGAGTTGGGAGTTTCTGACCAAGGTGGTGGGCCTGGACGAGAACCGGCTGTATCCCTCCATCTATGAGAACGATGACGAGGCCTTCGAGATCTGGAACAAGGAAGTGGGCGTGCCCGCGGAGAAGATCTTCCGCTTCGGCAAGTCCGATAACTTCTGGGAGCACGGCTCCGGTCCCTGCGGCCCCTGCTCTGAGATCTACTACGACCGTGGTGAGAAGTACGGCTGCGGCAAGCCCGACTGCACCGTTGGCTGTGACTGCGACCGCTATATGGAGGTCTGGAACAACGTCTTCTCCCAGTTCAACAACGACGGTCAGGGCAACTACACGGAGCTTGCTCAAAAGAATATTGATACCGGTATGGGTCTGGAGCGTCTGGCCGTGGTGTGTCAGGATGTGAATTCCCTGTTTGATGTGGACACCGTCATGAACATCACCAACAAAGTAACCGAGCTGACCGGCGCCACCTACGGTCAGAGCGTCAAGATGGACGTTTCCCTGCGTGTCATCACCGACCACATCCGTGCTTCCACCTTCATGATTGCCGATGGAGTTCTGCCCAGCAACGAGGGCAGAGGCTATGTTCTGCGCCGTTTGCTCCGTCGGGCCGCCCGGCATGGTAAGCTGCTGGGCGTGAATACGCCCTTCCTGTACAAGGTGGTAGAAACCGTTATTCAGGAGAACGAGTGCCACTACACCTACCTTCGGGAACGTGCCGCGTATATTACCCGCATCGTGAAGATTGAGGAAGAGAATTTCTGCCGTACCATCGACGGCGGTATGAGCATTTTTGCCGCAAAGCTGGCAGAGCACAAGGCCAAAGGCGAGACTCAGTTCTCCGGCGCGGATGCCTTCCTGCTGGCGGATACCTACGGCTTCCCCATTGACCTGACCATTGAAATGGTTGCCGATGAGGACATGACGCTGGACATGGACGAGTTCTACCGCCTGCGGGAGGAGCAGAAGGTGCGTGCCCGGGAAGCCCGGAAGGCGCTGGGCGATCTGGCTTGGGCCGGCATTGATCTGGGCCTGGATAATACCCCCACTACCTTCGTCGGTTACACCGAGAACAACTGCTCCGCCAAGGTACTGGCGGTTTGCGTTGGTGAGGAGGTCTCCGGCACTATCGCCGGCGGCGAGGAAGGCATCATTGTGCTGGACAAGACCCCCTTCTATGCGGAAATGGGCGGTCAGGTGGCCGACCAGGGTGTAATTCTGGTTGGCAACAGCCGCTTCCAGGTCACCAATGTTCAGAAGGACAAGGGCGGAAAGTACCTGCACTACGGCAAGATGGTTACCGGCTCCATTAAAGTGGACGACGAGGTCTGCGCTGCCATTGATGTGGAGCGCCGCAAGGCCATTATGCGTGCCCACTCCGCCACCCATCTGCTGCAGAAGGCTCTGCAGACCGTGCTGGGCGACCACGTCCATCAGGCCGGTTCCTATGTGGAGCCTGACCACCTGCGCTTTGACTTTACCCACTACTCCGCTTTGACCGCTGAGGAACTGGCAAAGGTGAATTCTCTGGTTCAGAACGCCGTTCTCGAGGGCTATGGCGTGGATATTCGTGAGATGCCCATTGAGGAAGCCAAGGCTTCCGGTGCTACCGCTCTGTTCAGCGAGAAGTACGGCGACACGGTTCGTGTGGTCAACATGGGTGGTTACTCCATCGAGCTGTGCGGCGGTACCCATCTGGATAACACTGCCAAGGTTGGCCCCTTCGAGCTGGAGAGTGAGTGCAGCGTTGCTTCCGGTGTCCGCAGAATTGAAGCCATTACCGGTAAGGCCTGCCTTGCCAAGATGGAGAAGAATCAGCAGATGCTCTTTGAGGCTGCCGCAAAGCTGAAGACCAAGCCTGCCGAGTTAAGCTCCAAGATCCAGAGCCATATGGAAGAGATCAGAGATCTGAAGCGTTCCATTGAACAGTTCCAGACCCGGGAAGCCTCCGGCGAGGTGGAGCGGTTCCTGTTCGGCTCCCGGAATATGGGCGGCTTTAAGGTCCTGACCGCCATGCTTCCCAATGCGGATGCGGCGAAGCTGCGCCAGATGGGCGATATGCTGCGGGACAAGGCGCCCAACGTGGTGGCAGTCCTCGCCAGCACGAACGATGGCAAGCCCACCTTCCTGGCTGTCTGCGGTAAAGAAGCAGTTGCCAGCGGCATGAAGGCCGGCGAGCTGGTGAAGAAGGTGTGCTGCTGCTGCGGCGGCAGCGGCGGCGGCAAGCCGGATTCCGCCATGGGCGGCGGCAAGGACATCACCAAGGTCGACAACGCATTGGCTCTGGTGGATGACTACGTCGCTTCCAAGATTCAGTAATTTCAAAGGGCGCAGCCGGGTGCTGCGCCCTTTTCGCAAGGAGATGTGACCGATGCGGCGAATTGTATATCTGGCTTTGGGATTCGCCGCTGCCTGCGGCCTGAGCCTCTATTCGGACAGATGGGAAATCCGCCTGATTGGAACTGGATTGGTTCTGCTGCTGGGAATTCTGGCGGAACGGAAACCCGGCGCGGTCCGCAGGTTTCTTGTATCACTGCTTGGCTGCGCGTTGGGCTTTGCCTGGTTTGGTGGGTATACCGCCCATCATGTGCAGCCGATTTCGGACTTGGACGGCGAAACTGTAGCATGCGCGATTCGTGTTTCGGATTACAGCCGTGAAACCGATTATGGAAGCGCTGTTGATGGTACGATCCATATGGGAGGAAATCCATACCGTGTTACGGTATATCTGAAGCAGGTGCGGGAAGTGAAACCCGGAGATATCATGACCGGACAATTCCGCCTTCGGGTTACTGCGCAGACGGGAGAGGACCCATCCTCCTATTATCAGGGCAAGGGGGTTTTCCTGCTTGCCTACCAGAAGGATGAATTGAGACTATCTTCCGAAGAATGCGCCCTGCGGGATGTACCGGCGATAATACGATATCGTATTCAGGGAATTCTGGAAACCTATATCCCATCGGACTGCGTGGCTTTTGCCAAAGCGCTCTTGCTGGGAGATACCTCGCAGCTGCCTTACAGAGTGGACACGGATTTGAAGGTCAGCGGGATCCGCCATGTGGTCGCCGTGTCGGGCCTGCATATTTCTGCCTTTTTTGCCATCGTCAGCACCATAACCTTCCGAAAACGGTTCCTGACAGCGTTGGTTGGACCCCCGCTCCTGCTTTTATTTGCAGCGGTAGCGGGCTTTACACCCTCCGTGACCCGTGCCTGCATCATGTGTGGTTTGATGCTGGTTGCCCAGCTGCTGAATAAAGAATACGATGGCCCCAGCGCGCTGTCTTTTGCGGTGCTTATCATGCTTGCTGTCAATCCATACTGCATCGGTTCGGTAAGCTTCCAGCTGTCAGTAGCCAGCGTAGCGGGTATTTTCCTGTTTGCGCCAGGAATCCGTGAAAAGCTGACTGCCGGGTTGAAAAACAAAAAAGGGAAGCAATATGGTCTGCTCAGAAAGCTTGCCGCGGGAGTATCCGTTACAATTGGAGCTCAGATTTTGACGATTCCGCTGTGCGCGTACTATTTTGGCGTTGTCAGTCTGGTGGGCGTGTTTACCAACCTGCTGGTGCTGTGGACGGTCAGCCTGACGTTCTGTCTGCTGGTAGCGGTTTGCGTACTGGCGTTGGTTTGTTTACCACTGGCTGTCATAGCAGGCTCTGTAGCGGGTGTTCTCATTCGATATGTGCTGACGGCCGCGAAGATAATGGCGGCATTTCCCTGGGCGGCAGTCTATACCGTCAGTCCCTATGTCACGATTTGGCTGTTCTTTGCATATTGTCTGCTTCTGATCTATCTGGTATGCAGAAAGATGGCGGGGGCCTTCACCTGCTGCACGATATTGTCGCTGTGCCTTGCGCTGACGGCATCCTGGCTGGAACCGTGTTCCTCTGATGTCCGCTTTACGGTATTGGATGTGGGACAAGGCCAGTGCCTGATTATGCAGTCCGGGGGAAGGGTTTATGTTGTGGACTGCGGCGGCGACAGTGATACCGGATCGGCGGATGCTGCGGCAGAAACGCTGCTGAGTCAGGGTTACAGCCACATTGACGGGCTGATTCTGACCCATACCGACCGGGATCATGCCGGCGGTGCGGAAAATTTACTGTCACGGATCCGCACGGATTTGCTGATTCTGCCCCGACAGACGCAGAAGATTGTGGTTCCAAAAGATACGCAGGTAGTGATTGCGGAACAGAATCTTGAAATCACGGACGGCTCCGGGAAAATATCCATTTTCGCCCCGGTTTTCCATGGGGAAGAGAATGAAATGAGCCTGTGTGTCTTGTTTGAAACAGAAAAATGTGATATACTGATCACAGGAGACAGGAATGCCTTTGGAGAGCGGTCACTTTTGCGGCACGCGGATATTCCGAACGTGGACGTGCTGATTGCGGGACACCACGGCTCCAAATATTCGAGCTGCCAGGAATTGCTGGAAGCTACACGTCCTCAAATCGTCTGTATCAGCGTGGGCGCGGATAACTCATACGGACATCCCGCACAGGAGGTGTTGGACCGGCTTTCCAGTTTTGGCTGCACCGTATACCGTACAGACCAGCAGGGAACCATTACCATCAGGAGGTAAACCATGGCAAGAAAACAGCCCACAGATAACGGAATTACCGAACTGAAAATGGCGCTGAAGCAGAAGTCGCTGGGGCGGTTGTATTTTTTCCACGGAGAGGAAACCTTCCTGCTGCACCACTATCTGGATCAGATGAAAAAGACCGTACTGGACCCTCTGACGGAGTCATTTAACTACCACCGACTGAACAGCGAAACCTTTGAACTCCGGGCCTTTGCCGATGCCGTGGAGAATCTGCCTATGATGGCGGAAGCAACCCTTGTCCAGATCGATGATGTGGATATATTCAAGCTGAATGAGGCTGACCGGGAAAAAATTGCGGAGATTTTGCGGGATATCCCAGACTACTGCACGGTGATTTTTACCTATATCACCACAGCGTGGAAGCCGGACAAAAGGCTTAAAAAGCTGTGGGAAGCGGTAGACAGCTGCGGCGTGATCGTCGAATTCGCGAAACAGGATCAGAAGGACCTGATCGCTTGGGTGACCCGTCATTTTGCTGCCAATCATAAGCGGATTTCATCCGATCTGTGCGCCTACCTGATCGACATTACCGGCGGTACGATGACGGCGCTGAGCAGTGAAATCGATAAAATCTGCGCCTACTCCGGTGCGGAGGAGATCAAAAAAACCGACATTGACGCGGTGACGGAACCGGTACTGGACGCGGTGGTGTTCCAGATGACAGATCAGCTCAGCGCCGGACGGTACGACCAGGCCATGCAGAAGCTGCAGCAGCTTCTGAAAATGCAGCAGGAGCCGCTGGCGATTCTGGGCGCGGTGGGCGGTCACTACCGCCGTATCAGCGCTGCCCGGACGTTGCTTGACAATGGAAAAGGTGCTTTTGAACTGCAAAAGCTCTGCGGCATCCCGGACTATCCCGCCAGGAAAACCATGGAAGCGGCCCGCCGCTGTACGCCGGGATTTTGCGGAATGGCTGCTCAGCTTGTGTTGGAAACCGACTATCGGATGAAAACATCCTTTGATGATCAGGAGCGGCTGCTGGAACTGCTGATTCTTCGGTTGGCACAGGAGGCGCGGAATGCTTAAAATCAGGGAAGCCATTGTGGTGGAGGGTCGTTACGATAAAAATACTCTGTCGCAGATCGTGGATGCACCCATACTGGAAACCTCCGGTTTTGGCATTTTCAAGGATAAAGAGCAGATGTCTCTGCTGCGCCGGGTGGCTGAGCGGCGAGGGCTGATCGTGTTTACTGATTCCGACGGCGCGGGCTTTGTGATTCGCAATCATATTAAAAGCGCGATTCCCGGAAAGTATCTGAAGCACGCCTATATCCCGGATGTGTACGGCAAGGAAAAGCGAAAGTCTGCCCCCGGGAAAGAGGGAAAGCTGGGTGTTGAAGGCCTGACCCCGCAAATTTTAGTAGATTCTCTGCGCCGTGCCGGTGCGACCATTGAAGGGGAAGATTCCCCGGGAAACAAAGGCATCACCAAGCAGGAGTTGATGGAACGTGGCCTGGCCGGCGGGGCAGATGCCGGAGCTAAGCGGCAGCAGCTTCTGAAAAAGCTGGGCCTGCCGGAGCGTATGAGTACCAACGCCATGCTGCAGGCCCTGAATCTGCTGTGCTCTCTAGAAGAGCTGGATGCCATATTGGAACAAATGTAATGGAGTAAAACCATGGTAGATATACAGGTAACAAATCTGACAAAATTCTTTGTCATCGGCGAGAATCTGCTGGAAAACCTGACCTTTGAGATTCAGGAAGGGGAGTGCGTTGCCATTCTGGGCCGAAATGGCTGCGGCAAGACAACGCTTTTTAATATTCTAACCGGGCAGATGGATTACGATTCCGGTGAGGTTTATGTCAATCCCAACAAGAAACTGGGCCTGATTTCTCAGATTCCCCGGTTCCCGGAGGGTTTCACTGTAGAAGATGTGCTTCGTTCCGCCTTCGCGGAGATTCTGCGGGTGCGCCAAAAGATGGAACTGCTGGAATGCGAAATGGCAAATGGCGCCACGGACGCGCAGCTGCGGGAATATGATGTCCTGACCAACCCTTTCCAGACCGGCGGCGGCTACGACATGGACGTGGAAGTGGACAAAATCTGCAACGGCCTTGGCATCACACCGGAGCAGCGGGGGCAGGAATTTGCCAGCCTGTCCGGCGGCGAAAAAACAAGAGTGAATCTGGCCCGGCTGCTGCTGGAAAAGACGGATATTCTGCTGCTGGACGAGCCAACCAACCATCTGGATTTGAACAGCGTGGAGTGGCTGGAGCAGTACATCAACGCCTTCAAGGGTACGGTGCTGACCATCTCTCACGACCGCTACTTTATCGATCAGGTGGCCGACCGGGTCATTGAGATCACCGATGGTCACGCGGAATTCTATTCCGGAAACTATTCCTTCTACATGGATGAGAAGCAGGCACGGTTCGATTTGCAGTTAAAGCAGTACGAACAGGAGCAGGCCAAGCTCAAGCAGCTGGGCTATACCGTGGAGCGAATGAAGGGCTCGGGCATCAACAACCGCACCCTCTACCGCCGGGCCATGTCCATCCAGCACCGCATGGAACGAATCCGTAAAACGGAAAAGCCCAAAAAAGAGCGAACCATGAAGGCTTCCTTTGGGGAAAAGGAGTTTTCCGGGGATATTGTGTTCAAAATGAAAAACGTTTCCAAGTCCTTTGGAGACAGGGTGCTGTTTTCTGACGTGAATCTGACGGTGGAGGGTGGAGAGCGCATTGCTCTGCTGGGGGACAACGGAACAGGCAAAACCACCTTCATCAAATGTCTGTTGGGGGACGAGGACTGCGCCGGAAAGATCCAGTTCGGCCCCACCGTGAAATTTGGGTATCTGCCCCAGATCATTCATTTTGACCACCCGGAGCGAAGCCTGTACGACACCATGCTCTACGAGAAGAACTGCACTCCCCAGACCGCCCGTGACCGTCTGGGCGCGTTCCTGTTCCAGGGCGAGGATGTATTCAAGCAGGTGGGAAATCTCTCCGGCGGTGAGCAGTCCCGCCTGCGGCTGTGTATGCTGATGGATGAGAAGATCAACCTTCTGATTCTGGACGAGCCGACCAACCATCTGGATATCGCCTCCCGGGAGTGGGTGTAAGCCGCCATCGAGGAATTTGAGGGTGTGCTGCTGTTTGTGTCCCACGACCGGT
>CAMGCA010000052.1 GCA_946011705.1 uncultured Clostridia bacterium
ACACGGGCGAAGGCTCGCATTGCCCGCGGGGGCATCCCCGCCAAATTCCAATTTAGTGAACAGAATAAGCATATTTCAGAAAAAGCCGCAAATCCGGTTGCCTTTTCCCATGGGCTGTGCTATGCTTGTACATATATATAAGAAGGGAAGCGCAGCCGGTGGAATGGAACGACATCTATGATGAAAACCGGAATCTCACCGGCAGGGTGCACCGCCGGGGAAGCCAATGGAAGCCCGGGGAATACGGCGTGGTGGTCTGCGTCTGGGTCTACGACGGCGCGGGGCATCTGCTGCTAACCCGTCGGGCCAAGGGCAAGAGCTTTGCCGGCACCTGAGAAAATTCCGGCGGCGCGGTGAAGGCCGGGGAGACCAGCCGTCAGGCCGTGGCCCGGGAGCTGTTCGAGGAAACGGGGATCCGGGCCGACCCGGAGGAATTTGAATATCTGGACACGGATTCCGACCGGAATATGTTCTACGACCACTACTGTCTGCGCCGCCGGGTAAACCTGAAGGACATTGTGCTGCTTCCAGGGGAAACCGATGATGTGATGTGGGCCAGCTTCGGCAAGGTTAACTGGATGATCCGCACCGGAAAAATCTGCAAAATCATCGGTGGGCAGTTCCGGCGGCAGGAAAAGTCCCTGCGTTTGCGCAATTTGCCTAAGTCAAGGCCGTAATTTTTGGCAGTTATTTAGGCAGCTTGTCCTTGCGTTTTTTGGTTTGTCGGGTTATAATCAAAAAAAGCGTTTTTCAAGGGTCCGGCGAAAACGCTTGCGCCGGACGGAAAAACGCCTTTCTTTTTGACAAACTCTACTCAAATTGGAGGAAGAAACCATGATCCAGCTTGTAAAACTGCCTGTGAAACGCGGCAACGCCCCCCTTCGGATTGCCAAGGGTCATTTCGTGACCAACCACTCCCATATCAACTACTATGTGGATATCACCTTCCAGAAAACCCGTCTCAGTGAGGCCCGGGACAGTGCCTATCAGCTGGTGTCCAATTTTGTCAACGATACTCCTGTGGATACGGTGCTGTGTCTGGATGGCACCGCGGTGCTGGGCACCTGTATCGCTGAGGAGCTGACCAAGTCCGGCTTCCGTACCATCAACGCTCACGAGACCGTTTATGTGGTAGAGCCGGAATACAACGCCAACTCTCAGATCATCTTCCGGGAGAACATTCAGCCCATGATCCGGGGCAAGCACGTTCTGGTGCTGATGGCCTCCGTCACCACCGGCTTTACCGCCAAGCGCTCCATTGAGGCCATCCAGTATTACGGAGGCAAGGTGGCCGGCGTGGCCGCCATCTACCGGGCCGTGGACGAGGTGGCCGGCTTCCCTGTGCGCTCCGTCTACTCCATCGCCGACCTGCCCGACTACGAAAGCTACGACTACCACGAGTGCCCCTACTGCAAGGCAGGTAAAAAGGTGGACGCGCTGGTCAACAGCTTCGGCTATTCTTCCCTGTAAAAATACATCCGGCCCCCTCTCGGCAGAGAGGGGGCTTCAAATTGCCGGAATGTTACACATTCGCAACACATTTCCCCCGGGCATCTGCTATACTGTGAAAAAAGGAGGCGGAAACCATGCTGGAAATGATTCTGACGATTCTGTTTGTCTGGCTGCTGTTTAAGGTCATCGGCCTTGCGTTTCGGGTTGCCTGGGGCGCGGCAAAAATCGCGGCGTCCATACTGTTCACACTGGCGGTGCCGCTGCTGGTGCTGTGCCTGATCTTTGCCGGCGGCGTGCTGATTCTCATTCCCCTTGCCATGCTGGGCGCGGCCTTTGGGCTGCTGAAAGGCTGCATGAAATAGCTCCCTGCCCCACGGCAGGGAGCTATTTTAGTCCGGCTCCTCCCCCGCGGGCACAATATCCTGTGGTATGCCAAAAAGCCGGCGTCTTTTTTCCAAAATTCTTCTGTCATTTTTCGTTGTCCCCGGTGGAAAGCTGTGCTATAATGAAGGAAAGATGCGATTTTTGCGAGGAACTATCCAATGATGACGGAAGAACTGAAAATTTCACAGAAAGATATGCGGCTGATCCTGTCCGCCGCCAGCCCGGACGCGACGCTTCTGTACCTGTACATAAACAGCGGCAACGAAATCACCACCGCCGCGGCAGACTTGCATATGAACGAGTCCCGCTTGGGCTGCGCCGAGGCCACGCTGCGGCAGCTGGGCCTTATGATGGATGACCGGGTCAGCCATATCGCCCCGGGGGAGCGTCCGGGGTACTCGGAAAAGGATGTGCTGGAAGCCATGGACGGCGACGCCTCCTTCCGGGGCCTTTACGGGGAGGTGCAGCGGCTGCTGGGCCGGAGTCTGAACACCGAGGAGCTGAAAATTCTGCTTGGCTTTGTGCGGTATCTCGGCATGACCCCGGAGCTGATCTCCGTGCTGGTGTGCTACTGCAAGGACCGGGCCCGGCGCAGGGGCAGTCTGCGCAACCCCAGTCTGCGCGCCATTGAGAAGGAGGCCTACGCCTGGGCAGAACGGGGCATCGACTCCGTGGAGGACGCCGCCGCCTTCATTCAGGCCCAGAATGTCCGCAATTCCCGGCTGTCAAGGCTCATGAACCTGCTGCAAATCCGGGGCAGGAATCTCACCGCCGCCGAGGAAAAGTATGCCCAGAGCTGGCTGGACATGGATATGTCCGAGGAACTGATCTCCATGGCCTACGAGCGCACCTGCCTGAATACCGGCGGTCTCAACTGGGCATACATGAATAAAATTTTGCAGCGCTGGCACGCTCAGGGCTTCCGCACGGCGGAGGATGTCCGCTCCGGCGACAAAAAGGCCCCCAAGGGTGGTTCCGGCGAGCTGGGCGAAGCGGAAATGGCGGCAATTCAAAGAGTTTTGCGGGAGGAATAACCCATGGCATACAGTGCGGAGGTGGTCAGCCGGGCACGGGCGCGGCTGGCACAGGCAAAGGAAGACCGGGAATCCGAAAACCGGCAGCATCTGGCGGTGGCCTATGCCCGGGTGCCCCGCATCCGGGAAATCGATATGCTTCTGCGTCGGACCATGGCCCAGGCGGCCTATGCCGCTTTCCAGCAGGGCAGCGACGGCCGGGAGCTTTTGGAACAGGCACGGCAGCAGAATTTAGAATTGCAGCAAGAACGGGCCATTTTGGCCATGGAGAATTTCGAGGAGGGCTATCTGGACGACAGCCCCATCTGCGACAAGTGCGGCGGCAGCGGCTACATCGGCACCAATATGTGCGAGTGCCTGCGGGAGCTGTGCCGCCAGGAGCAGAAGAAGGAAGTGTCCATTCTCTCCGGCAGCCGGGATACCTTCAACCAGTTCCGGCTGGACTACTATCCCGACCGGGCCGACCCCAAATACGGCGCCAGCCCCAGAACCATCATGGAGCGGAATCTGAAGGTCTGCCGCACCTACGCCCTGACCTTCACGAAGGATGCCGGGAATCTGTTATTCGTAGGCGGCACGGGCCTGGGCAAGACCTTCCTGTCCGCCTGCATCGCCCGGGCCGTGGCGGACCGGGGCTGCAGCGTGGTCTATGAATCCGCCGGGCATCTGTTCAGTAAGCTGGAGCAGGCCAAGTTCAATCCCAGCGAGGAAACCCGCCGGGAAGCTGCCCGTTTTAGCGACTGCGATCTGCTGATTCTGGACGATCTTGGCACGGAAATGCCCAGTCAGTTCACCACCGCCGCCCTGTATACCCTGCTCAACGACCGGATTCTGGAGAATAAACCCATGGTTATCTCCACCAACCTCACCATCGATGAGCTGGGCAGACGCTATTCCCCCCAGATTGCCTCCCGGCTGAATGGCAATTTCCTGCTTCTGCCCTTTGTGGGGGAAGATATTCGAGTCATGAAAAACAGAGGATTATAGGATGAAAACTGGTATTTTATTCGATTTGGACGGCACTTTGCTGAATACATTAGAGGATTTGCTGGATGCGACCAATTACGCATTGGAGGTCTGCGGCTACCCCAAACGGACACTGCCGGAGCTGCGGCGGTTCGTGGGCAACGGCGCGGAGAATCAGATTCGTATGTCCCTGCCCGCGGGGGCTTCCCCAGAGGAAGTGCAAAGAGTTCTGAAAATCTACAAGTCCTACTATACCGAACATTGCCAGGTCAAAACCCGGCCCTATGACGGCATTTTGGAATCTCTGGCAATTCTGAAAGAGAAATATCCCATCGCAGTGGTGTCCAACAAGCCGGATGCTGCCGTGAAGACCCTGTGCGGGCAGATGTTCCCCGGCATCTTCGCGCTGGGCGAAGCCCCGGATTGCCCCCGCAAGCCCGCCCCGGATATGGTACACAAAGCCTGCCGGGCCATCGGCGTGGATACCTGCGTGTATGTGGGCGACAGCGAGGTGGACGTGCGTACCGCGAAAAACGCCGGGGTTCCCTGCCTCAGTGTTCTTTGGGGCTTCCGGGATCGGGAGGATATTGAGGCAGCGGGCGGCCAGTATTTCTGTGAATCCCCCGCGCAGCTGACAGAAAAAATCGAGGAAATCATCCATGGCCAATGAATTCTACGCCCTGCTGGGCCGGATGCGCAACATCACCCGCTGGGGTCTCATGCGCAACACCTTCTCGGAGAATATCGCCGAGCACAGCTACATGACAGCGGTGCTGGCCCACGCCCTTGCCCTGATAAGAAGGGATATTCTGGGTCTTCCCTCCCCAGACCCGGACCGCTGCGCCGTGGCGGCGCTGTACCACGATGCTTCCGAGATTCTCACCGGTGACCTGCCCACACCGATCAAGTATTACAACCCGGACATCAAGGCCGCCTACAAGCAGGTGGAGCGTGCGGCGGGAGAGCGGCTTCTCGATATGCTGCCGCCGGAGCTTCGGGCCTGCTACGAAAGCGACGTGCTGGAAAATGACGAGAATCTGCTTCCCATCGTCAAGGCGGCGGACAAGCTCAGCGCCCACATCAAGTGCTTAGAGGAGCAAAAGGCCGGAAACACAGAGTTCGACTCCGCCGCCCGCCAGACCTGGGAGGCCATGCAAGCCATGAGCCTGCCGGAGCTGGACTGGTTCACAGAGCACTGTCTCGGGGCCTTTTCCCTGAATCTCGACCAGCTGTAATACTTGACGGCCTTGCGGGTTTGTGCTAAAATAAGCGAAGCCGCCGTTGTGGTGGAATCGGTAGACACAGGGGACTTAAAATCCGCTGGGCTGAATCCAGCACCCAATCCGAAAAGTGCTTGCAAGCAGCCAACTTTTTGGAATTTGATTATCTCTGTTTCGGAGCATCCCTCCAAAACATCCCTCCAACTTCATATCCCTTCATTTGAAGGGATTGAATACGCCGCTATGATGGAATGGTAGACATAGTGGACTTAAAATCCACCTGAAGCGATTCAGTACCGGTACGAGACCAGTTAGCATCACCATTTTCCCAATCTCAAAACAATATATCAACTCAGAGATTTTTACATTTCGGGTAGGATTGCGATGATGGCATTGGCAGAAGATAGCTTGTTGTTTTCGTCCAAATGGGTGTAGATATTCGCTGTCGTTCCGATTGTGCTGTGACCAAGCCATGCCTGAATCTCTTTCAAGCTGACTCCCTGAGCGAATAGAAGTGAAGCACAGCTATGACGAAGATCATGGAATCTGATATGTGGCAGGTTATTTGCCTTGAGAACAGCGGAGAAGTGTGCTGTCACGAAACCCGGCTTGACGATTTCACCAATCTGATTGACATAGATGTAGTCAAGGTAATCCTGCCGGAATAATGTAGTCAAACTCATAACCTTCAAATTGATCTCCAGGAGTTTTAGCGTCAAAATCTTTCTGCAAAAGCGTGTCACCGAACTTCATACCGGAGGAGGTGCCGCCCTGGACAAGCATATCAGCCTTTGCAATTGCATAGGTTTCGGGGTTGAATTCCTGCCCGAAACAAGTCAATGCTGCGTCCTCGCTGATCTCCTGGAGGCACTCGGTCAGACAGCCAAGCATCTGGGATGTACCCATTGCCATATCATAAGCGGTCTTGGTGCAGCCATCAGCCTGGATCTCAGTCTTTTCGGGAGCCACAAGCAGTTCGGTCATCAGGTAGATAATATCGCGGCTTGTGAAGTGAGCACCGGCCTGTTCGTCATAAGACTCGGAGAACTTACGGATCAGTTCTTCAAAGATATAACCCATATCGGCAGAAGTGATCTTATCCGGAGACATATCAGCCTTGGCGGAGTTGAACTCCTGCAGAGTTACGAACAGAACACCGCCCTTGACCATCAGCTTGACAGTATTGGCAAAGTCGAAGTTGTCGATAATATCCTTGATATTAGAAGAGAAACCCTGCAGGTAGGCTTCAAAATTGATTTCCACGCCATCGGGATCAGCGATCAGCTTTGCAAAGTCATAATTGCTGGTGTTGTAGAAGTCATAGCCGGAGATACGGCACAGAATGCCGTCACGGATAGTACCCTCGACCTTCTGAGCATCCAGCTTCTTTGCCATTTCAACAACAGCAGCCTTGGTTGGTTTCAGAGCATCGTCAAAGCGCTTCAGCACGGTCATAGGAAGAATTACTTTGCCGTACTCATGGGGTTTGAACAGGCCAACCAGATGGGTGGCAATTTCCCAGATCAGATTGGCTTTCGCCTGAATATTCGCGTTTGTCTGCTTTTGCAGTTCTGTCATAGACATGGAAGTAACCTCCAGATGGTTGGAAATTCAAAAGGCAACAGATTTATATACCGTTCGTGGTTTTATTATATCATCTTGTTTCAAAAAGCCAACTACTATATTTTCAAATTCAATATTTCAGTAGAACAGTAGTCGCAAGCAGTGTTCAGGTAGCACCTGAGCGGATTTTGCTTGTTGGGGCAAATCCCCAATCCCCGAAGATCATCCCTGCGTTGCGGGATGGCTGCGCATTCTGTGAGAATGCTTGAAACGGAAGGTAGAAAAAGGGCGCAGGAGTCAGCATTTGAAACGCTGCTCCTGCGCCTGATTTCTTTCAGACCTTGTTCTTACTCGCCCATGTCGCGGGAGTTGGCACTGTTAATGATCTGTCCGGTGGCTTCATTGATGAAGTCAACGGCGATGTTCTCTACCTCGGTGCCATTGAAAACATTGTACATTCCGCCGTACATGTAGAACGCCAGCACAGAGAAGGACTCCGCCAGATTCAGTTCGGAAGAAGTCGTGGTTACTGCGAAGTTGGTAAAGTCAGAATTCGGTGCAATCGTCGTAAATGAATAATCCTCAGAAGCAATCATTTCGTCCAGAGCTTCAACAATGGACTCCTTGATGCCTTCCATGACTTCCTTGTGCTGTCCTTTGGTCATCTTGTAGGTAACGCTTCCATCATCATTGAGCTTGGCAGAAAGAAACTTGCCAGCGGAAACATTGGCATCCAGATCAGCCTGGGTTGTTTCGCCTACAAAATCGGCAGGAACGGTGATTTCAACGGTGAGCAGTTTCTGCTCAACTTCCACCTTGCCGATATCCTCGATGGCCGATTCACCATCTTCCTGTGTGGCGGGCGCAGTGGCAGGTTCTGATTTCCCGCTGTTGCCACAGGCGCACAGCGAAAAAGCCAGAGCGAAAACGAGAAGAAGCGCAATCAATTTGTTCATAGTGTTCCTCCTGTTCCAGGGTTTTCTTACTTGTTAAACTCCAACCGAATCACATCGGAAGTGGCAATATCCTGATATGTATCGCTGTCAAACATACGCAGATTAAATTCAATGTCGTGGATATCATCGATGGAATCCAGCTCCGTGTTCAGAAGATACATGCCGTCAACCATCCGGGTGCTGGGACGCAGATCGCTGTACATACCCACATCCACCATGTAGCCATTCACCGAAACATTTTCCGCGTAAATGGATACTGCCTTTCCACTGTTGTTCTCCAAATAGAATACCACAGTTCCATCCCAAATGGAATCCTTTTTCAGACCCTTGCAGACGACCCGGAGATTGTTTGCGCTGAACACTTCGTCACCGCTGTCATCCACTTCCTGGGTGAAGGTGCCAGCAGCAGAGGTTTGAATGGTGATCAGGTCGGTGGTGTCGATGGTGTTGAGGGTGTCGGAGCTGGAAATGTTCAGATAGAACGCAACCTCCCCAATGGTGGAAATGCCGGACTCCCGAAGCTCGGAGGACATCAGGTTGATTTGCGCATTGTCTTTCTTTCCGGCAGCAACATCACTGTACAGCCCGGAGGTGGTCAGCATGAAGTCGTTTACCGACAGACTGCGGGTAGAAACCACAATGTTCTGCGTTGAGTTATTCTCAACAGTCACAGAAATCTCCGGTCCGAACATGCCGTCCTGCATCTTTTTCGCAGTGACCACGATGCCATTCTTCTTGTACAGCTCCTGCTCGGAAATGGAAACCGCTGCGGCAGCAGGAGCCTTCTCGGTCTTGGTGGTGGAATCCTTGGAAGGCGCTGCCTGAGAAGAATTGTTTCCGCTGGTGGTGCTGGAAGGCTGCTTCACATCCTCGCCACCGCCTGCGATGCAGGACACCAGCAAAAGCAGCACGACCACGATGACAACGGGAAGAACCCATTTTTTCTTCTTTTTCTGGGGCTGTTCGGGAGCGGGGGTGGAGCAGATGGGGCAGAAGTTGCCGGTATACTTTGCTCCGCAGTTTTCACATTTGATTTTTGCCATGATACATCTCTCCTTCAAATAAATTTCGTTGAATCATTCCAAACTTCCGCTGGATTTTAAGGTCGGCAGCTTATGGCTGGCGAGCAGCGCGTTGACTTCCAGAATGGAGCCGCAGCGTTTATTGAATGCGATCATCAGCACGGCGTCCCTGGGAATCCGTGGGTACAGGGGCGCCATGCCGTACAAAGTCAGTGCCCGCTGGGTTTCCTCCAGTGTCATTTTCGCAGCATAGCAAATTCGGAGAATGTAATCCCTCTGCTTTGTTCTCTTCTCTTCGGAAAGAAGTTTGTAGCCAAAGCGTTCGGGGAAGTCCGCCTGAATGAACACCTCCTGCTGGGTCAGACCATTGCGGCTGATGATCTGGTGCAGGTACTTGGCGAAGGGTTTCTCCTGATCGATCATGTTGCCAGAGTGTTCCTGAAGGAAGTCCTCAATATTGTCCGGGGTGGTATTGCCCAGGATGTTTTCCAATTCTTCTGTAGATTTCTTTTCCAAGGTATTTCCCCCTTTGCGGAAAATGTGATATAGTATGGGAAGAAAAGCAAAAAGTGGGTGATGGGATGACATTGGAGCAGGAGCTGGAACTGTCCTATTACAAGGACGCCGCGCCGATAAATGAAAACCACGGTATCTGGCTGGTTCAGGATCAGCGAAGCGGCAAGTTCTATGTGCGCAAAACCCTGACGGTATTCAACAAGGATATCTACCGATATTTGAAGAATAACCCCATTCATCATACACCAAAAATCCATCATGTGGTAGAGGATGGGAATACTTTGGTGGTGATTGAGGACTACATTTCCGGAGATACGCTGGAAGAAATCCTTGCCCGGGAAGGGAGCCTGCCGGATGCGCAGGTGCTGGACATTGCCATCCAGCTTTGCAAAATCCTCCAGGCGTTCCACCACGCGGTACCGCCCATTGTGAACCGGGACATTAAACCCTCCAACATTAAGCTGACGGAGGACGGAATTGTCAAGCTGCTGGACATGAATGCCGCGAAATACTACAATGATCTGGCTGCAAAGGACACGGTTCTCCTGGGAACCCAGGGCT
>CAMGCA010000053.1 GCA_946011705.1 uncultured Clostridia bacterium
CTATTTGTTTCTGGGGCTATTATAACCGCACCGGATGAAAAAAACAAGAGGAAAAACCTTATTTCTTTGGTAAATCTCCCGTGGCAGGGTTGTCCAGAAGCTTACCGTCTTCCGAAAACCGGGAGCCATGGCAGGGGCAGTCCCAGCTTCGCTCCTGTGTATTCCATTTCAGTGCGCAGCCTAAGTGGGGACACCGCTTCCGGGAGGGGGTCAGCAGGTTCACCGTGGATTCCAGAGCGTTGACACCCAGCTGCCGGTGAAGAATGCTCCGGGAGGGAGAGAACAGAGAAGCATAGGGGTTTTCTCTGCCGCGGATCAGATCGGTCAGAATCTTCGCCGCCGCCATGGAGGTGGTCATGCCCCACTTGTTGAAGCCTGTGGCCACATAGAGATTGGGGGTAGAGGCGCTGTACTGACCAATATAGGGGATCCCGTCCAGACTCATGCAGTCCTGGGTGGCCCAGCGGCTGACGATGTTCGCGTCGGGGTAATGCTCCCGGGCAAAGGATTCCAATTAGGCACACCCCCCGCCTTGCTTCCCAGTGCGGTGCCCGCCGCCGCCAAGAAGAAGAATATCGCCCCAGCTGCGGAAGGAAAGGCCATTCTCCTGCGCGTCCAGGTACATTTCCTCGGGAATCGGCGCATTTTCCAGCGCCAGCACATAGGAACGCTGCTGGTAAAGCTTGAGGAAATAGCTGCCGTGCTTATTCAGGAAGGGAAAGTGGGTGGCAACAACGACGGCGTTCGCGTGAATTCTGCCGTGTTCTGTGACGGCTTCCGTTTTACTCAGGGACTGGACGGGGGTATTTTCGTAAATGGTCAGATTCCCCACGATACCGCTGAGGAATTTCAGCGGGTGGAACTGGGCCTGACGGGGAAAGCGGATGCCGCCGATGGTAGGGAAAGGCAGCGGAAGGCCGCCTGCCAGCTCTGCCGGATAGTTCAGTTTGGAAAGAACAGCAAGCTCTTCCTCCAAAGCATGAAGATCCTGCCGGGAATAGACAGTATGGCTGTGTTCCTCAAAATCACAGGGGTTTTCTGCGCATAATCTCCGGTATTCGGACAGAGCTTCTTCATTTGCCTGCAAATAGAGTTTGGCGGCTTCCAAACCGCCCTTTTTTGCAAGCTTGCTGTAAATCAGCCCGTGCTGGCAGGTTACCTTGGCGGTGGTGTTCCCAGTGATACCGGATGCGATGCGCTTCCGCTCCGCAACCACGCAGTCTACGCCCGCTTTCTTCAATTGGTATGCACACAGAAGCCCCGCCATGCCGCCGCCAATCACCAGCACATCCGTGGATACGTCGCCCTTCAGCTGGGGAAACTGGGGCAGCTGGATGGTTTTATGCCAGATAGATTCCATAAAATCAGCTCCTTTTGGCATAGTATAGGCAAAAGCGGTGCATTTATTTCACGAACCAACTGTGTCAACCTGAGCAAAGCAGCCGTCAGGCTGCGCAAGAGCCTTCGACTCGCTGCGCTCTCTCAGGATGACAGGTGAGGGCGTTTCTTGACTTTCTCCCGCTTTTTGCGTATAATAAACTAAATTTACTATGGAATGCTTAGGCAGGTTAAAAATTATGGCGAAAAAACAGGAACAATACGGAAATTCCAGCATCTCCATGCTCAAGGGCGAAGACCGGGTGCGCAAGCGTCCCGCGGTTATTTTCGGCTCTGACGATCTGGAGGGCTGTAAGCACGCGGTGTTTGAGATTCTCTCCAACGCCATTGATGAAGCAAGAGAAGGTCACGGCGACACCATCATCGTCACCCGCTACGAAGACCTCAGCGTAGAGGTGGAGGATTTCGGACGGGGCTGCCCTGTGGACTACAACGAAAAAGAAAAGCGCTACAACTGGGAGCTGGTGTTCTGCGAAATGTACGCCGGCGGCAAGTACGGCGAAAATGGGGAAAACTATGAGTATTCTCTGGGCTTAAACGGCCTTGGCTCCTGCGCCACCCAGTACGCTTCCGAATATTTTGACGCCACCATCCGCCGGGACGGCTTCCGGTACGATCTGCACTTTGAAAAGGGCAGGAACGTGGGCGGCCTGAAAAAATCCCCCGCCGACCGGAAGAAGACCGGTTCGGTTTTCCGCTGGAAGCCGGATAAAGAGGTCTTCACGGACATCAATATCCCCGTGGAGTACTACCGGGACGTGCTGCGCCGTCAGGCCGTGGTCAACAAGGGCGTGCGCTTCAAATTCCGCAATCAGGTGGGCAAGACTTTTGAGGAAGAGGAGTACTGCTACGCGGACGGCATCCGGGAGTATATCGAAGAGCTGGTGGGGGACAACGCCTTCACCATGCCCACCTTCTGGGAAGCCGAGCGCCGGGGCCGGGACGCGGACAACCGCCCGGAGATGAAGCTGAAAATAACCGCCTCCTTCTGTTTTTCCAAGCAGGTCAGCCACATCGAGTATTACCACAACTCCTCCTGGCTGGAATACGGCGGCAGCCCCGACCGGGCGGTGCGGCTGGGCTTCACAGCGGCCTTTGATAAATACCTGAAAGACAACAATAAGTACACGAAAAATGAGAGCAAGATCATTTTCCAGGACATTCAGGACTCTCTGGTGCTGGTGACCAACTGCTTCTCCACCATCGGCTGCTTTGAAAACCAGACCAAAAAGAGCGTCAATTCCAAGTTTACCCAGGACGCCATGACGGCTTTTTTCAAGGAACAGCTGCAGGTCTGGTTCATTGAAAACGCCCAGGAGGCACAGAAGGCTGCCGAGCAGATTCTGGTGAATAAACGGGCCAGAGAATCCGCCGAAAAGACCAAGTCAAGCGTCAAGAAAAAGCTGTCCGGCTCCATCGACATTGCCAACCGGGTGCAGAAATTCGTGGACTGCCGCTGCAAGGACGCAAACTTAAGGGAGCTCTACATCGTGGAGGGCGACTCCGCCTTGGGCAGCGTCAAAATGAGCCGGGACGCGGAATTTCAGGGCATCATGCCCGTGCGCGGCAAAATCCTCAACTGCCTGAAGGCAGATTACAGCAAAATTTTTGCCTCCCCCATCATCACCGACCTGATGAAGGTCCTGGGCTGCGGCGTGGAGGTGCAGGGCAAGAAGGCCAAGGAGCTGTCTTCCTTCGACCTTTCCGCCCTTCGCTGGAACAAAGTGGTTATCTGCACCGATGCGGACGTGGACGGCTTCCAGATCCGCACGTTGATTCTGACCATGCTCTATCGGCTATGCCCCACCCTGATCCGGGACGGCTATGTGTATATCGCGGAATCGCCCCTGTTTGAAATCACCTGCAAGGAGAAAACCTGGTTTGCCTACAATGAGCAGGAAAAAGTGAAAATTCTCAAGGATTTGGAGGGCAAAAAGGTGACCATCCAGCGCTCTAAGGGCCTCGGTGAAAACGACCCGGAGATGATGTGGATGACCACCATGAACCCGGAGACCCGCCGCCTGATTAAGGTCATGCCCGAGGATGCCGAGCGCACCGCCCACTACTTTGATGTGCTGCTGGGAGACGCTTTGCAGGAGCGGAAGAACTTCATCGCCGAAAACGGCGCGAGATATCTGGAGCTGGCCGATATTTCGTAAATCGAATTGACAGTTGACAGTTGACAATTGACAATTATGGTATCCCTTCGGGATGAACGAATTGTTGATTGAAAACAAATCGGTAAGGTTTATTATCTAATATGTATATCGGCTTTGCTCAGCATTATTGTTCTTAACTGACTAAGAAAACCGTGTCATCCCGAGCGAAGTCGAGGGATCTTGGCACCGATTTGACCTGATTCAGTAACGAAAGTGCGTAGATCCTTCGACTCGCTTACGCTCGCTCAGGATGACAGATTGCTCAGGTAAATTCCCCTTTTGCTGAGTTAATCCGATAAGCACATTATCTAATATTATTGAAATGTCCCGAAGGGACTCCTTAACTGTCAACTGTCAATTGTCCATTGTCAATTGAAAAATAAGGAGTGCAATATGGCACGAAAAAATAAGGAACCTGAAAAGAAGAAAAAAGTAAACACCGACGGGGTTATGGGGCTGCACGGCTCTACCACCGAGCAGGCGATTTCCGAAACCCTGGAAATCAACTATATGCCCTACGCCATGTCGGTGATCGTCTCCCGGGCCATTCCGGAGATCGACGGCTTCAAGCCCTCCCACCGCAAGCTCCTGTACACCATGTACAAAATGGGGCTGCTGTCCGGCGGCAGAACCAAATCCGCAAATATTGTCGGTCAGACCATGCGCCTGAACCCCCACGGCGACGCCGCCATTTATGAGACCATGGTGCGCCTTGCCCGGGGTAACGAGACATTGCTCCACCCCTTCGTGGACTCCAAGGGTAACTTTGGCAAGGTCTACTCCCGGGATATGGCCTACGCCGCCTCCCGGTATACGGAGGCAAAATTAGACCCCATCTGCGGCGAAATTTTCAAGGACATCGACAGCGACACCGTGGACATGGTGGATAACTACGACGCCACCATGAAGGAGCCGGCCCTGCTTCCCACCACCTTCCCCAATGTGCTGGTGTCCGCCAACCAGGGCATCGCCGTGGGCATGGCCTCCAATATCTGCTCCTTCAATTTGAAGGAAGTCTGCGACACCGCCATCGCCCTGATGAAGAACCCCGACCATGACATTCTGGAGACCCTTCCCGGCCCGGATTTCTCCACTGGCGGAGAGCTGCTGTTCGATGAAGCAGCCACCCGGGAAATTTACACCACCGGCCGGGGCAGCTTCAAGCTCCGGGCGAAATGGCGCTATGTCAAGGAGGGAAACCTCATTGAAATCACGGAGATTCCCTACACCACCGCTACCGAGGTCATCATGGACAAGGTGGCAGAGCTGATTAAGGCGGGAAAAATCAAGGAAATCGCCGATATGCGGGACGAAACCGATCTGGGCGGCCTGAAGCTGACCATTGACTTAAAGCGCGGCGTTGACCCGGACAAGCTCATGCAGAAGCTGTTCCGCATGACCACCTTGCAGGATTCCTTCCCCTGCAACTTCAATATTCTCATCGCGGGAATGCCCCGGGTCATGGGCGTGGGGGCGATGCCGGACGAGGGGACGGCCTGGCGCACCGACTGCATCAAGCGGCGGCTGTTCTTCCAGATCGGCAAAAAAGAGGAAAAACTGCATCTGCTCAAGGGCTTGGAGCGGATTCTGCTGGATATCGACAAGGCCATTCGGGTCATCCGGGAGACGGAGATGGACAGCGAGGTGGTGCCCAACCTGATGATCGAGTTCGGCATCGACGAGGTACAGGCCAATTTCGTGGCAGAAATCAAGCTGCGCAACATCAATAAGGAATACATTCTCAAGCAAACTAAGGCTATTTCCCAGCTGGAGCAGGAGATTGCCGATATGCGCGCTACCCTGGAAAGCGCGAAGAAGCTGAAAAACGTCATCATCAAGGAATTGCAGGCGGTGTCCGACAAATTCGGCCAGCCCCGGAAGACGGAGATCATTTACGATGCCGCCGAGGCCGCCCCGGAGGACGAGGGGGAGGAGATTCCCGACTATCCGGTGACGGTATTCGTCTCCAAAGAGGGCTATTTGAAAAAGATTACCGCTCAATCCCTGCGTATGAGCGGTGAGCAGAAGTTCAAGGAGGGCGACAGCCTGTCCTTTACGAAGGAGACTACCAATAAGGCGGAATTTTTGGTGTTCACCGACAAATTCCAGTGCTATAAGTCCCGGCTTTCCGACTTTGACGACGGCAAGGCCTCCCTTTTGGGCGATTACCTGCCCCAGAAGCTGGGCTTCGAGCCGGGGGAAAATCTGGTTTCTCTGCAGTTCTGCGGGGATTACAAGGGCTTTGTGCTGTTCTTCTTCGAAAACGGCAAGGCCGCCAAAGTGCCGCTGAGCGCCTACGAGACGAAGACTAACCGCAAAAAGCTCACCGGCGCTTATTCAGATAAAAGCCCGCTGGTATGTGCCATGGTTCTGGAGGAGGATGTCCAGATCGCCCTGTATTCCTCTGACGGACGGGCTGCCATTTTCTCCACCGCCCAGCTGCTGCCCAAGACCACCCGCAATACCCAGGGCGTGGCGGTGATGATGCTCAAAAAGAAGGCGGTGCTGCAAAACGCGGTACTGCTGGAAAACAGCGGCATCGTAAATCCAGGACGCTATCGCACCAAGACCATCCCCTCCGCCGGAGCGCTGATCAAGGAAGAGGATTCCGGGGACAAGCAGCAATCCTTTGAGGTTTGAGTATGAACCATTTTCGTAAGACCTTCGGCTGGTTTGCCGTGACGATTCTGGGCAGCGCCCTGTTTGCCTTCGGCTTTTCCTGCTTTCTCATGCCCAACGACATCAGCCCCGGCGGCATCTCCGGCCTTGCGCTGGTGGCGGTGGAGCTGCTGCAATTCGCCAGCGTGGGCAGCCTGAGCGTGCTCATCAATCTGCCTTTGTTTCTCATCGCGGGGCTGAAAATCGGACGGCGGTTCTTCTTCGGCTCCCTGACGGGAATGCTGTGCAGCTCCGCCCTGATTGATGTCTTCGCCCTGATTCCCATGCCGGCTACGGAACCGCTGATTGGGGCACTGTACGGCGGTACGCTGTGCGGCTTGGGCCTTGGGGCGGTGTTTGCCGCCGGGGCCTCCACAGGCGGTTCGGACATCGTGGTAAGGCTTCTCAAGCTGCGCTGGCGGGATGTGCCCATCGGGCAGATATCCATGTGCTTTGACGGCATGGTGGCGGTAATCACGGGTATTGTGTTCCGGGATCTCAACAAGGCGTTGTACACCGGCGTCACCGTGTTCCTGTGCGGCAAGATCATGGACGCGGTGGTGTACCGCTTCGACTATTCCAAGGTGGCGCTGATTATGACGAAGGAGCACCAGAAAATCGCGGAAGTGATCGATTCCCGGCTGGGTCGGGGCGCAACGTTTCTGCGTGGAGAGGGCAGCTACACTCATCAGGAGCTGATGGTGGTGCTCACCGCCGTCAAGCGCCAGCAGATCACGGAACTCAAGGAGCTGGTCATGGAAATTGACCCAAATGCCTTTGTGATCGTGCAGGAGGCCCATCAGGTTCTGGGTGACGGCTTCAGCCGGTATCACCGAAACGCGTTGTAAAGGGGTGTTATCATGAAACGAACGCTGCTGCCGCTGTTTTTCGCGCTGAGCCTGCTGCTGGGGGGCTGCGGCTGGCTGAACGGAAGCTTTGTATCCGTGACACCCCACGAGGCCCCCAAGCAGGTCGCCCACGCGGATACCATTACCGCTGCCAATTACAAGGATTTTCTGGCTGCCCTGAAACAGCTGGTGGCCGCCGGAACGGAGGTTGCCGCCATCCATGTGGAGGAGTATCCGGAGAAGGCGCTGGAAGCGGGCATCCGGCGGGCGGTCTATACCGTGATGCTCAACGACCCCATCGGCGCCTACGCGGTGGAGGATATCCAGTACGAGATCGGTTCCAGCAGCGGCCTGCCCGCCGTGTCCATTACGGTTTCTTACCGCCACAACTCCACGGAGCTGCAGCGTATCCGCAGGGCGGCAGGCATCACCCAGGCCCGAAGCATCACCGCCAACGCGCTGGAAAGCTATGAGGCGGGGATTGTGCTGCTGGTGGGCCAGTATGAGGAAACGGATTTTTCCCAGTTCGTCCAGGACTACGCCAGAGAGCACCCGGAGACCATTATGGAGGTTCCCCAGGTGACGCAGGCTCTCTACGGCACCGGCGAGAGCCGGGTGGTGGAGCTGATCTTCTCCTACCAGACCAGCCGGGATTCCCTGCGCCGAATGCAGACTCAGGTGAAGCCGGTGTTCGAGTCGGCGGTGCTCTACGTCAGCGGCGACGGAGACGACTACCAGAAATTCTCCCAGCTCTACGCCTTCCTCATGGAGCGCTTTGACTACAAGCTGGAAACCTCCATCACGCCCACCTACAGCCTTTTGCGCCACGGTATCGGCGACAGCCGGGCCTTCGCCCAGGTCTACGCCGCCATGTGCCGGGACGCGGGACTGACCTGCATAACCGTCACCGGCACCCGGGACGGCGAACCCTGGACATGGAACATCATTCTGGACGGGGAGGAATACTACCATGTGGATTTGCTGCGGTGCAGCGAACGCGGAAAGTACCGGGAGCTTACGGACGAGGAGATGGAAGGGTATGTCTGGGACTATTCCGACTATCCCGCCTGCACCGGCAAACCAGTTCCGGAGCTGACTGCGGCGGCGGAAACCCGGCCCGCAGAATAATCTTGAAGAATTTTGAAATTGGGGCTTGACAAATCTCAAAAAATCGCTATAATAAGCTATGTTCGTTGCGGGCGTAGCTCATCCGGTAGAGCGCCACCTTGCCAAGGTGGAGGTAGCGAGTTCGAGCCTCGTCGCCCGCTCCATAAGAGCAGATGCTTTCAGCATCTGCTCTTTTTTGCAATCTACACAGGCTCGAACGATTGAATTCGACAGTCCGGTGGACTGTCGATCCTCGCCGGCTTGACGGCGAGGATACTATATGTTTGCGAAGCAAACAGCGGCGAGCCTCGTCGCCCGCTCCATAAGAAGCAGATTATTCACTAAAGAGGAATTTAATTGATTTAGATGTCATTGCGAGGAGGGCGAAGCCCGACGTGGCAATCCGTTCTCCTTTTGGAAATGTTCGTCATCAAAGCGTGAAAGGGGATGCGGATTGCCACACCAGTGACATCGGTCACTGGTTCGCAATGACAGTCGGTTAATCAGCAAAAGCACAATTTACCTGCCTACTGCGTGTTCCTGATATGCTTTTTCTACGATACACAGGAACTCCCCCTGACTCCGTGATGGGAATCAGGGGGAGTTTGTATTTTCTTACAGATCGCAGTTGCCCACGGTCCGGGGGAAAGGGATGGCGTCGCGGATGTTGCCGATGCCGGTCAGGTACATGACGCAGCGCTCAAAGCCCAGACCGAAGCCTGCGTGGCGGGCGGAGCCGTACTTGCGCAGATCCAGATAGAAGGCGTAGTCCTCGGGCTTCATGCCCAGCTCCTCAATGCGGGCCTTCAGAATCTCGTAGTTGTCCTCACGCTGAGAGCCGCCGATAATCTCGCCGATGCCGGGCACCAGGCAGTCCATAGCCGCCACGGTCTTGCCGTCGGGGTTCAGCTTCATATAGAAGGCCTTGATCTCCTTGGGGTAATCGGTGACGAAGACGGGCTTTTTGAAGACCACTTCGGTCAGATACCGCTCGTGCTCGGTCTGCAGGTCGGTGCCCCAGTGGACGGGGTACTCGAACTGGTCGTTGTGCTGCTCCAGCAGCGCCACGGCGTCGGTGTAGGTGATGCGGCCGAAGTCATTGTTCAGAACATTGTTCAGACGATCCAGCAGGCCCTTGTCCAGGAACTGGTTGAAGAAGGCCATTTCCTCGGGGGCGTGCTCCAGAACATAGGAAATGATATACTTAATCATATCCTCCGCCAGACGCATATCGTCCTGCAGGTCGGCGAAGGCGATCTCCGGCTCGATCATCCAGAACTCGGCGGCGTGGCGGGTGGTGTTGGAGTTCTCAGCCCGGAAGGTAGGGCCGAAGGTATAGATGTTGCGGAAGGCCATGGCGAAGGTCTCGCCGTTGAGCTGGCCGGACACCGTCAGGTTGGTGGGCTTGCCGTAGAAGTCCTGGGAGTAGTCCACCTTGCCGTCCTCGGTCTTGGGCACGTTGTTCAGGTCCAGGGTGGT
>CAMGCA010000054.1 GCA_946011705.1 uncultured Clostridia bacterium
TTGAGTAAGGGGTAAGCTTCGACAAGGTGAACGCTTACAATTAATACTAACATTCCGATGTGCTCATCTCCGCCCTGCGCACCGCTCTGGAAGCCAATGCCACCACCGTGAAGAACGCGCTGGAAGCCTACGTCACTGCGGGCGGCGGTACCGCCATGCCCCTGACGGACACCTATGGCAAAACCAAGGCAGAAAACCTCGACTTGGGCTTGTACCTGTTGGTGGATATCATGGTTCCCGAATTGGTCACCAGCACCTGCAACCCCTTCTTCATCAGTCTGCCCATGACCTCCGGGGACGGCGGCAGCTGGCTCTATGATGTGACCGTGTACCCCAAGAATCTGACTGGCGATCCCACCCTGGACAAGACTTTGCGGGAAAACAAGGACGATACCGGCGAGCACAACGGCACCTCCGGCATCACTGACGGCTACGCTGCCGCCGGCACCGCATCTGACGGAGACGTAGTCGATTACCAGATCGTCAGCACCCTGCCCAGCATCACCTCCGCGTCCACCTACCTGACTGCCTACACCTTTGCCGATACTCTGAGCAAGGGCATCACCTACAATAAAAACGACGTGGTTCTGGAATTCTTCACCGATGCTGCATGCACCCAAAGAATCACCACTTGGCAGGAGGGGGAAGGCAAATTCACCGTCACCTACGGCACTGCGGATACCGGGGAATCCAAGATGACCATTGAAATGACGGCGGAGGGGCTTAAGGAGATCAATACCTCCAAGGCTGTGTACGCTGAAAGCTCCATGGTCAATTCCGGCTACTCCGATTGCACCCTGCGGATTACATACGCTGCCACCGTAAACAGCAGCGCCGATGTAGTCTACGGCGACAAGGGCAACCCCAACGAGGTGGTACTGACCTGGAAGCGCACCTCTCAGGATTCCTTCGACACCCTGAAAGATGCCGCCAAGGTCTATACCTACGGCATGGAGCTGACCAAGGTGTTCTCCGACGGCAAGGGAGATTTCTCCAAGGTGCAGTTCGTCATGCAGAATAAAACAGACGGCTATTTTGTCAAGGCGGCTCTGGACGAAACTTCCGGTATTTACTATGTCACCGACCATGTCGCGGACAAGAAGGATGCCACCCGGTTTGTTCCCGTCAGCGGGGATGGTAAGGGAAAGATTATCGTCAAGGGCTTGGAGGACGATGAATACACCATCACGGAAATCAAGACCGCAGATGGCTACACCCTGCTGAAAAACGCCATTACTGTGGTGATTACCCGTGAGAATGATTCCGCCTCTGCCACGGTGGACGGCAACCAGGTGAATATGCTGACGGACAACGGCAGCGCCAATGCTCTCGCCCCGCTCAGCGTGGTCAACACCAGCGGCTTTGACCTGCCTGCCACCGGTGACCGAGGTGTGTGGATCTACGGTCTGGCGGGCATCCTGCTCATGGCGGGTTCCGCTGCCTGCATCGTCATCACCACCCGAAAGAAATCCAAATGAGAATCTGGCATCTGCCCCGGAGGAGACTCCGGGGCGGCGCAGTCAGGGGAGAGAGCATGAAGCGAAGGTATCTGCAAATCATCCTTGCGGCTGTCCTGTTCCTGTTGGCGCTGGGGCTGACGCTGTATCCAGTGGTCAGCAACTGGTACAACCAGCGGCACCAATCTCAGATCCAGACTGCCTACCAGGAAGTGCTGGAACAGACGGACACCGCGGAGCTGGAGCGTATCCGTGAACAGGCGGTTGCCTATAATGCCGCCATCACTCCCGGTGCTGCGGAGGAAGCCTACACGCAGGAGTCCATCATAGCTGCATCGGATGATTATGTAAACCGACTGGACTTGGGTGGTACTGGAATTATGGGATATGTGGTGATACCCAAAATCGACGTTGACCTGCCCATCTATCACGGAACGGGAAGTGATTCGCTGGACAGAGGGACCGGGCATCTGCTTGGTTCCTCCCTTCCAGTAGGCGGCGAGGGTACCCATACCATCATCACCGGCCACAGCGGTATGGCATCTCAGAAGATGTTTGCGGATTTGGGGCAGCTTCAGGAGGGGGACGTGTTTTACCTGCGTGTTCTGGACGAAACCCTTGCCTATGAAGTGAAGGCAGTCCATACGGTACTGCCCCATGACACCACCTATCTGGGAATTGTTCCGGGACAGGATTTGTGTACGCTGGTGACCTGCACGCCCACCGGGATCAATACCCACCGCCTGCTGGTGCAGGGGAGCCGGATTCCCTATGAACCAACAATAGAAGCTCAGAATGTGGAATCGGAACATGAGGTCGCAGCTTCTTCCCACTGGGAGGATCAATACTGGCTGGGCATCCGTCTGGGATTGGTGGCAATGGTGAGCATGGTGTTGCTCCTGAATGTGTTCCTGTATCTTCGGAAGAAGAAACCGCAGAAAGGAGGCCGCTATGTCAGGAAGTAAGGGAAAAATCATATTTGCCATTCTGGCTGTGCTGCTTCTGCTGTTCGGCGGCGGTGTCACGCTGTATCCTTTTCTGAACGGGTTGTGGGTGGAGTATACCATGCACAAGGATTCAGAAGAATTTCTGCTTCTGTTGGAGGACAGCCCAGAGGAAACCAAGGGAGGAGTTTCCTATGTCATTGCAGAGGAGCCGGAGAAGGAGAAAGGCACTGTGCCGGAACAGTATCCCCAACTCTGGCTGGACATGAAAGCCTACAACGAAGCCATCTTCCGAGAGGGTCAGGAAGGTCTGTCTGACCCCGCCGCCTATGAAACACCCAGCTTCTTGCTTTCCGACTACGGTCTTAACAGTGAGGTGTTCGGCGTGCTGTCCATCCCCCGGCTGGAGCTGCGCATGCCCATCTATCTGGGCGCGACCAAGGAGAATATGGCAAACGGTGCCGCCGTCATGGGCCAGACCAGTCTGCCCATTGGCGGCGAAAACACCAACTGCGTCCTCGCCGGACACCGGGGCTGGAACGGCGCCGCCTATTTTCTGTACGTTGACCAGCTCATCCCGGGAGATACCGTCACCGTCACCAACCTCTGGGAAACCCTGAACTATAAAGTCTCAGACATAAAAGTGATTGATCCCAATGATGTGGACGCCATCCACATCCAAGCCAACTGTGAATTATTAACCCTGCTCACCTGCCACCCGCCTGCTTCCGGGGGGAAGCAGCGATATCTGGTATTCTGTGAGCGCACTGACAATATGGAGGTTTCATGAAGAAGAAAAGAATTGTAAGACTGTTCACCATGCTCTGCGTCCTGACCCTGTTCGTGGCCTTTATGGCCATTCCTGCCAGCGCCACCGCCGCGGGCAACGTGTCCGGTGCCATCGAAGGCACCTGGAACGCCGCTAAGGGACAGGTGCAGACCATTGTCAACAACGTGGTATTCCCGGTGATTGACATGATTCTGGCGGTGCTGCTGTTCGTCAAGATCGCAACGGCGTATATGGACTACCGCAAACACGGACAGTTCGAGTTCACCGCCCCGGCAATTCTCTTTGCCTGTCTGCTGTTCGCCCTCACCGCACCCAGCTATATCTGGAGCATCCTCGGCTGATGGGCGGTGACGGTCTTTGTTTGACTGGTTAGGGGATATCCTCTCAGGGCTGGGAGATGCCCTGAGTGTGGTATTTGAGGGGATCGGCGCGGACATCGCCGTGGATATCTGGAATGCGCTGGTGGAGTGGATTTACAATACGGTCTTTGACGCGGTGGCAGATCTATTCACCAGCATGAACAACATGGGCGCGGAAATCTTCAACCTGAGCTGGGTGAACGCCGTGGTGCGGCTGTTCACCCTGTTCGGCTGGGCGCTCTTCGCCGTGGGGGTGGTCGGCGCGGTGTTCGAGGTCGCCATAGAAGCCCAGTCGGGAAGAACCAGCATCAAGGGCGCTGCCCTGAATGTGCTGAAGGGTTTCTTTGCCTGCGCGCTGATTGGGGTTCTCCCGGTGGAGCTGTACAAATTCTGCGTTTCCCTGCAGAACAGCTTCGCCGGTGATCTGACCCGCATCTTCTCCGGGGCACAAGGCTCCACGATTGGCGAAATCGCGGCATTCATCCTGCGCACGGTTTTTACGCTGGGAACACCCACGGAGCCGGTGCTGAAGCTGCTGTTCTTCCTGCTGTCCTTTTCCTACTGCGCCATTAAGGTATTCTTTGCCAACATCAAGCGGGGTGGCATTCTGCTGATTCAGATCGCGGTGGGGTCGCTGTATATGTTCAGCGTGCCCAGAGGCTATACCGACGGTTTCAACCAGTGGTGCAAGCAGATTATGGCGATCTGCCTGACGGCCTTTCTGCAAACCACCCTGCTGTTTCTCGGAATGCTGACCCTGCAGGACAATATGCTGATGGGCCTGGGAATTATGTTAACTGCCAATGAGGTGCCCCGGATTGCCCAGCAGTTTGGACTGGATTCCAGCGTCCGGGTGAATGTGTCCAGCGTAGTCTACAGCACCTCCTCGGCGGTGAATCTGGCGAAAAATCTGATGAGAAAGTGAGGACACCCATGAAAACCTATATCTACCCGCAAAACCTGAAAGCCAAGCCCCATCTCTGGCTTTGGGGGATGCGGGACTTTGTGATTCTGGCAATCGCCGCTCTGCTGTCGGTGGTGCTGCTGGTGCATTCCGGGCTGCTGTTCCCGCTGGCAGGGGCGCTGTGCTTTGCCTTCATGACCATCCGCATGGAGGACACCACCGTCATGGACTATCTGGGCTACGCCACCCGGCACTTTGTGACCAGCCAGAAATACTACGAATGGAGATGAACCATGGATAATACAAAACGAAAGCGTCAGGAGAAAAGACGGAAAAAGCCACGGGGACGCTCTGTGCAGGAGCTTATGGGCACCCGGGGCTTTACCCGGTACGGTCTGGCTACGGAGCATGGAGAACTGCTGTTTTTCCGGGTTTCTCCTGAAAACATCTCAGTGCTGTCCGCGTCCAATATCGACGTGAAGATTCACACCCTGCAAACCGCCCTGACGGTGATGCCGGATCTGGAAATCATCTGCACCGACTCCTGCGAGTGCTTCGATGCCAACAAAGCCTACCTGCGCCAGCGGGAACGGGAGGAGAGCAACGCCTGCGTCCGGCGGCTTCTGCATCAGGACGGGGAAATGCTGACGGAGCTGCAGGCGGAGATGTCCACCGCCCGGCAGTTTGTGTTCCTGCGCCGCTGCTCCGGCCTGAAGCCAGAACAGGTGCTGAGTCTGGTGAATGAAACCCACAAGCAACTGGCAGGGGCGGGCTTTGAGGTGCAGCGGATGAAGAAGCCGGATATCAAGCGGTTCCTGGCGATTTACTTTGGCGCATCCATGGACGGCGACCGGATGCCGGATGTGGACGGAGCGCAGTATGTGAAAGGGGTGAGGGCAAAATGAGCCTGTTTGGAAAAAAGAAGAAAGCGCAGGATACAGGTCAGGAATACCGAACAAAGGATTTCTTTGACTGCATTCTGCCGGGGAGCATCAAGTTCTTTGCCAATTACTACATTGTAGGCGACACCTACCGCTGCGTTTGGGTCATCCGGGAATATCCCCCCACCACAGAGGAGCAGGCGATTCTTGCCCAGCTGGCTGACCGAACAGGGGTCACCCTGCGGCTGTACCACCGTCGGGTCACCCCGGTGGAGGAAAAGCAGATCGTCAACAACGCCGCCCGGAAGAACCGGCTCATGGCTGGGGATCACGACATTACCCAGGCCATGGAAGCGGAGGGGAATTTGCAGGATGTGCAGACCCTCCTCGCCACCATGCGCAACAACCGGGAGATACTGCTCCACTGCAGCGTGTACATGGAGCTGAAAGCCAAAAGCCTGGAGACGCTGGAGCAGCTTCAGTCCCAAATTGCCATGGAGCTTACCCGAGCGAAAATCACGGTGGACAAGCTGACATTGCGGCAGCAGGAGGGCTTCCTGTCCGTACTTCCCTTTGGTCGCAACCAGTTTGGCGACCAGTACGAGCGAGTTCTGCCCGCCGGTTCCGTTGCCAATATGTACCCACTGAGCTTTTCCGGCAAGACTGACCCCAAGGGTTTCTATGTGGGCAGGGACAAGTATGGCACCAATATTCTGGTTGATCTCGACCGCCGCAGCAACGACAAGACCAACGGCAGCGCCCTGATTCTGGGCAACTCCGGGCAGGGTAAGTCCTATCTGATGAAGCTGCTGCTGACCAACTTCCGGGAGTCCGGCAAGGCGGTGATCTGTCTGGATGTGGAAGCGGAATATGAAGATTTGACAGAAAACTTAGGCGGCTGTTATGTGGATTACATGACCGGGCAGTACATCATTAACCCCTTGGAGCCGAAAGCCTGGTCTGCCGATGGGGATGAGATTGATGAGGAAAGCCCGGAAGCCTTCCGAAAGGTCACCCGGCTCAGCCAGCACATCGCATTCCTCAAGGACTTTTTCCGCAGCTACAAGGACTTTACGGATGCCCAGGTGGACACCATGGAAATCCTGCTGGAAAAGCTGTATGCCCAACGGGGTATTACGGACAGCACGGACTTTTCCCAGCTCACCCCCATCCAGTATCCCGTCATGGCGGAGTTCTACTGGCTGTGCCAGAAGGAGTATTTGGAATTCGATCCCAAGGAGAAGCACCTGTACACCCAGGAGATGCTCCGGGAAATCTGTCTCGGCATCCACTCCATGTGCGTCGGCACAGAGAGCCGGTACTTTAACGGTCACACCAACATCGTGGATGACAAATTCCTGTGCTTCGGTGTCAAGGGCCTGATGGATACCAACAAGCGGCTAAAGGATGCCATTTTGTTCAACATCCTGTCCTATATGAGTAACCGGCTTATCGGCATCGGCAACAGCGTGGCTTCCATTGACGAGCTGTACCTGTTTCTGACCAACCAGACCGCCATTGAGTACATCCGCAACTCCATGAAGCGGGTTCGGAAGAAGGATTCCTGTGTGGTGCTTGCGTCCCAGAACATTGAGGATTTCCTGATTCCCTCCATCCGGGAGTTCACCAAGCCCATGTTCTCCATCCCCACCCACCAGTTCCTGTTCTATCCCGGCTCCATTAACCCCAGGGACTACATGGATGCCCTGCAGGTGGATGAAGCGGAGTATGACCTGATCCGCAACCCTGACCGGGGCGTGTGTCTCTATCGCTGCGGCGGAGAGCGGTATTATTTGCAGGTACAGGTGCCGGACTACAAGGAAGCCCTGTTCGGAAAGGCGGGAGGAAGATAGTGGGTATCTCAGTCGGCGCGGCGCTTAAGAAAATCGCTGTGGCGCTGGTATCAGACAAGAAAACGCTGAAAAATATGGCTATGGCTGCCCTCGTAATTATAGTCGCCTTGCTCATGCCCATGGCTGCCATCATCGCCGTGTTCAGCGGTACTCTGGAACTGGACGTTGCCGCCCTGCAGGAGCAGATCGCGGAAAATATGTCCGACAGCGACCGGCAGCTGCTGCAGGAGGTGGAGGACAATATGAAAGCCATCCAGACGGACAGGCGGGAAGCGGACATTGCAAGAAGTGTGCGGCAAGCCCAGGTACTGTACATCCTCGCTCTATATGACCATTCCAGCCAGCCGGGGTTCGTGTCCCGGCTGGTTAACTGTTTTCAGCCGGAGCAGACCGACGACCAGCTCATCGCCGCTGTCAACAGCGCTTTCGGAACCAATATTGTTACGGAGGATTTTACGAAGCTGGTAGGCAATGTGCGCTCTCAGTATGTGGACACCTCCGATTTTGTGTATCCCACCACCAAGAACAATCTGGACTTGGTGCAGTGGGCAATCGCGGCGGAGGCAGCGGGCTGGGGCTATGTGTGGGGCACCTTCGGGCAGGTGCTGACCAGGGACGCGCTGGCAGCCAAGGTTGCCCAGTACCCGAACAACGTAGGCATCTATGAGGAGTACATCCGCAGCCACTATCTGGGCAAGCGTACTGCCGACTGCGCCGGGTTTATCAAGGGCTACTGCTGGTACAACCCGGAAACCGATTCGGTCAGCTATGCCACCAACGGCATGCCGGACCTGGGCGCGAACCAGATGTACCAGACGGCGACGGTGAAGGGTCCCATCTCCACCATGCCGGAGATTCCGGGGCTGGCTGTGTGGCATCAGGGGCATATCGGTGTTTACATCGGCAACGGCTATGCCATTGAAGCCATGGGTACCCGGTATGGTGTTGTGAAGACCCGGGTCGCTGCCCGCAGTTGGACCCACTGGTTGAAAATTCCCTACATCAACTAAATTGAGGAAACGGAGGATGAAAGCCCATGAGAATCAATGCAGCCTTTCAGGGAAAGCAGCTATCCATGGAGGAAGAACCCTGTGAAGTCCGCAAGGTCATCTCTCTGCCGGACAAGGAGTACGCCTTTTTCAAAAAGCATCTGATGTATGAATATGATTTCCTCCGCAAGAACGCGGATCAGATGGGCTTTCGTAACGGAACCCGACAGTGCGTCCTTGTCATGGGGGAATCCTCTGAGGATGGTGTTCTGGTGGATAGCAGTGGCTATGGCTATGCCCGGTACACCGCGCCCTTTCTGGGTGCCAGAAGTTACATGACCCTGCGGGAGCAGAATCTGCAGGCAAACGGGGAACTGAAACACCTGACATCGGATGACCTTGCTATCCTCCACGCCAAGCACACCCTGTGGGTTTATGGTGTGGGCGGAGAACAGGCGGATTTCTCCCATTGCCGAATCGCGGGACTGTCCTTTGGGGATATGCAGTTCAATGGCTCCTGCTTTCGGGACGCGGTTTTGGAGGATGTGGATTTGAGTGGCGCGGGGGTCTGCAATGCGGACTTTACCGGGGCGCGGTTTGTCCATTGCAGGATGGATGGTATTGCGGCAGAGGAATGTGATTTTCGGGATGCTGTGTTTGAAAACTGCACGCTGGCCCAAGCCCATCTTGCCCACAGCAACCTGATCGGGGCAGCCATGAAGGACTGCATCCTCTGCGGCGCGGATTTGCGGAACTGCTGTGTGGAAAACCTCAGTCTGGAAGATACCGAGCTGGAGGACGCGTATACCCAGGGAGCCATGAAAAAGGAACAGGAATGGGAGCAGAGCTTCGGGGCGGAAATGGTGATGGGCTGATTTATTGCTTGTGCTCTGGTTTCCGGATACTTCTTTGTTGCTTTCTGTGAATAGCTATTGTGAGTTTCTTACGGTATGCTTGGCTTGCAAATCAGGAAAGGAGTACGACCCATGGAAGCAACCCGCAACCTCTGTGCCCAGATCCCTATCTCCCTGCACGATAAGGTGAGGGAAGAAAGGGAATCGCTGGGGCAATCCCTCAGCGAGTACGTCACCCAAATTCTCAAAGAACATTTTGAAGGAGGAAAAACCACTATGACGGCAACCAAGACACTGGCGTTCCAGATTCCCGAGGAGCTGGATCTGCGGATCAAGAACTATCTGGCGGCAGAGAAGGAACGCACCGGAAAGAAGATCAGTCAGCGGGAGTTCATCGTCGGGCTTATCGAGCAGGCGCTGGATTCCTATGAAGCGGCGGATACCACCGCTGAGTAACAATCGCCTATACCGCCGGGGGAATACCTCGGCGGATTTTTTATTGGAGGTTATCACTGTGAAAAAATGTATCATGGTCAGTTATGAGGAAGTAAAGCTGGTGGCGCTGCGGTTGGACGCGGCGGAGCGGGGCGCTTGTGTTG
>CAMGCA010000055.1 GCA_946011705.1 uncultured Clostridia bacterium
AGCACTCCGGCCTGGCCCCCCGCCCCGCGCCAGTGAGCGCGCTGACCCGAGCCCGGCCGCAGCGGCACTCGCCCACAGTCTTGTTGTACAGATCCATCTCCGACAGGCCGATAATACAGCCGATGCCCCCCGCCGCGCCCAGCAGGCACAGGGCGCACAGGATGATGGCGATAAATTTGATTGCGATATGGTTTTTCATTTCCGGTCAGCCTCCATCTTGTAGCCCTGTCCCCAGACCACCTTCAAATACCGGGGCTCCGAGGGGTTGATCTCAATTTTCTCCCGCAGGTGCCGGATGTGCACCGCCACCGCGCCTTCGCTGCCAAGGGCCGTCTCCTGCCAGACGGACTCATAAAGCACCTTGGTAGAGAACACCTTGCCGGGGTTCGCCATGAGCAGATGCAGAATCGCGTATTCCGTGGGGGTCAGGGACACGTTCTCCCCGTCCACCGTCACGGATTTGGTGCGGTCATCCAGCACCACGCCGCCCACGGTCAGGTTGCCGTCCACGGTTTCCGGCTTACTGCCCAGCCGGTCATACCGCCGCAGCTGGGAGCGTACCCGGGCCAGCACCTCCACCGGCACAAAGGGCTTGGTGATATAGTCGTCCGCGCCCACGTTCAGGCCCAGCACCTTGTCCTCGGTTTCGGACTTGGCGGTGAGCAGGATGATGGGGGCATTGGAAAATTCCCGGATTTTGGAGGTTGCCGTAATCCCGTCCATCACCGGCATCATCACATCAAGTAAAATCAGGTGGATGTCATTTTTCCGAACCACATCCAGCGCTTCCTGCCCGGTGTAGGCTTCAAACAAGTTGTATCCCTCCGGCGTCAGATAGATTTTCAGCGCATTGACAATATCCGGCTGATCGTCGCAAATCAGAACGTTATACATGGCCCTCGCCCCTCTTTCTCTTTCTGTTCAATATTATATCATCCTTTTTCTTAAGAAGAAAGAGGGAGAATTCTTAAAAGAATATTAAGTCGGCAAGGCCGACTGCGCTAAAGAAGAACATTGTTGATTTAGGTGTCATTGCGAGGAGGGCGAAGCCCGACGTGGCAATCCGCATCCCTTTTGGCACTCCGATGATGATACTTCTCCAAAGGAGAACGGATTGCCACGCCAGTGTGTGCACTGGCTCGCAATGACATCCATTCTTATTCCACTAAAGGACAATTTACCGATATACTGAGCGGTTCCTGTCGAGCAGGCCCAATGGTGTAACGACTACCAACCGGGTGCGTAACGTATTGTCAGCGGCCACTGGCCGCAAAAGCGCCCTCCCGGCTGGGAGGGCGCTTGCGTTATGGATTTTTCAGGGCTTGCCGACAGGAATCGTGGCCTTTTCCCGGATGGCATCCAGCAGGGCGTTCAGATTTTCCTCGTGGGTGAAGCGGTATGCCTTCTGTTTGCCATCGTAGCAGACAACCAGATAGCACAGCGTACCGTAAATCTTCCCCTGCTCGAAGAATCCCTTGGTCACGCCCAAGCGCTTATACACCCGGGTAATGGCGGAAAAAGGAATATAGCCCACCCGGCCAAAGCCGTACATTCCCACATACAGCGCCTCGTCGCCCAGACCGAAGTCCTCATAATGGGTACAGGTCACCCGATCAGGCCGGAGAATCTCCGGGGACAGGGTTTTTTCAGACAGGGCTTTCGGCGGAATATACATAGGGATTTTCCTTTCTTAAGTACGGATTACTTCGCGGCCTTCTGACCCTTGGGGGCCTTGAGAACGAACAGGACAAACAGAACCACGGCGATGCCGATGCCCAGGATCTTGGAGATGGGCGGGAAGAAGGGGATGGCGCCCAGATACAGCTTGCTGTTGAACACGAAGGACATGGTAACAGCAGTCATGAAGGCAGCGGGAATGGCGCAGATGTACGCATTCTTGCCCTCGTGGGCCAGGTACATGGCAGCGGTCCACAGAACGATGGCAGCCAGAATCTGGTTGGTGGAAGCGAAGTAGTTCCAGATGGAGGTGTAGTCCAGCTGAGAAACCAGAACGCCCAGAGCCAGCAGGGGGATGGTCAGAATCAGACGATTCTTGTAGCTCTTCTGATCCAGCTTCAGCGCGTCGGCGATGGTCAGACGGGCGGAGCGGAAGGCGGTGTCGCCGGAGGAGATGGGGCAGGCGATAACGCCCAGCATGGCAATGACAGCACCGAAGCCGCCCATGGTGGTGGCGCAGATGTTATACACACAGCCAGCCTGGCCAACAGACATGGCTTCCTTCAGGCCGGTCATCAGGCCGCCCTCGATGGGGAACAGAGCGCAGGAGGCAGCAGCCCAGACCAGAGCGATGATGCCTTCGCAGACCATGGCGCCGTAGAAGACCATGTGAGACATTTTCTCACTCTTGCAGCAGCGGGCCATGATGGGGGACTGGGTGGAGTGGAAGCCGGAGCAGGCGCCGCAGGCCACGGAGATGAACATGGCGGGGAAGATGGAGGTTCCGGCGGGGTGCATATTGCGCAGGGGGAAGACCTCGGGGATGGTGTAGCCCTTGGCGATGGTGCCGATACCCACGCCGATGGCCATGACGATCAGGCAGATGCCGAAGATGGGGTACAGCTTGCCGATGATCTTGTCAACAGACAGGAAGGTGGCAATGAAGAAGTAAATAAAGACGATGGTCAGCCAGAAGTACTTGTTGGTCAGGATGCCGGTGCCGCCGCTATTACCGCCGCACAGGTAGGCAAGCAATCCGGCAGGGCCAACGGCGAACACAACGCCCACCATGAACAGCAGGACGGTGGAGAACACACGCATGACCTGCTTCATGACATTGCCCATGTACATACCGGTCAGCTCCGGAACGCTGAGGCCTTCATGACGCATGGACATGAAGCCGGAAGCGAAGTCATGGACACCGCCGCAGAAAATGGTACCGAAGGTGATCCACAGGAACACGCTGGGGCCCCACATTGCGCCGCCCACAGCGCCCCAGATGGGGCCAAGGCCTGCAATGTTCAGCAGCTGGATCAGGAAGATCCGCCAGGTAGGCATGACAACGTAGTCAACGCCATCCTCCATGGTAACTGCCGGGGTTTCACGATCGTCAGGGCCGAAGGTCTTGGATACGAATCCGCCATAGATGAAGTATCCGCCAACGAGCAGTGCCAGACATACGAAGAAACTAATCATAAATTACCCTCCTTACAGTGTCGCGCCACAGTACTCCAGCGGCGCATTTCCAAACGCAAAGCAAGGATGTTGGCGCACCCTTGCTCGTCTTCCCTATTGTAGTACGTTTGTCGTTGAAAGTCAACAAAAATCTTATGTAATTTTTATTATGCATTGTTCTAATCGCATGGATTTTTCCTTATTTCTCCCATTCCGGAAACTTGCCGAGTATGCAATTTTTTGCAGAGAAAAAATCGTTTTTTGTCCGCTTCCGGCAGGCAAAAGCCCCGTTCCGCCAAAAGCGGGACGGGGCTTTCCATGCCGTTCGCTATCGGTATTCTCCGCCCCGGCAACAGCTCTCGATGCAGTCTGCCGCCGCTTTGGCGCCGCCGGAGGCCCGGAAGCTGGCTCCGATCTTTTCGGCGTTTTCCCGGTAAGAGGGATCATCCATGGCTTTCTCTAACGCGGCGCGGATGGCATCGGGAGTGGTCTTCCGCAGCCGCAGGCCGGCCCCCAGCTGTTCCGCCCGGACCGCAACGCCGCTCTGCTCCGAGGTCTGGGGAAGCATCACCAGCGGCACGCCGAAGTAAAGTCCCTCGCTGGCGCTGTTCATGCCGCAGTGGGTCAGGAACACATCCGCCTTTTGCAGCACCGCAATCTGGTCAACGCTTGAAAAGACGGCAACATTATCCGGCAAGGTTCCCAGTTCCTCTCTGTCCACCTGATCGCCCACCGACAAAATCACCTGCCAGAGCGTGCCCTTCACCGCCTGGACGCAGGCCCGGTACAGGGGCAGCATATCGTTATTCACCGTGCCCATGGAGATATACACCAGCTTTTCCCCGGTTTTCGCCACCTGAGAACGGGCCGGGCGGATGGAGGGGCCGACAAAGGCGAAGTGCTCCGGGAAGGTCTCCGCGCAGGGCTGGAACAGGGGCGAGGTATAGACCACGGTAGGTACGCTCTCATCGCTGCCGATGAGGTCGAGAACGCTCTTCACCGGGTATCCGGCCTGCCGAAGCCGCTTCACCTGGGCATTGACCTTGCCCAGGGACAGGATCATGGAGACGGTCTCCTTTAGACTGTGCGGCATGATTTTCGCGGATTCTTTATTAAACGCGAAAGTGGTGGTGGAGCAGACGAAGGGGATGCCCAGCTTTTTGGCCACGGCCTTGCCCCACACCGCCATAGAGTCCGCCACGATGCAGTCGGGCCTCAGCCGCTCCATGGCCCGGCACACCGGCTCATCCAGCGACAGGGTTGTATCCACCAGTACCCGGGTGGACAGGGCCAGATCGGCGCCGATTTTCGCCCCCTCTTCCTTGGTCAGGTGCAGCTGGGCGTCGTTGCCGTTGCAGGAAATGAATTCCGCCCCGGCGTCTTCGATTTTCTCCCGGAATTCGTCGTAGGAATAGTACACCACCCGGTGGCCCCGGGCTGTCAGCTCCCGAACTACGTTCAGCGTGGGATTGGTGTGCCCGTGGGCAGGAATGCAGAAGAAGACAATTGTCGCCATCTTATTCGACCTCCTGATCCAGTGCATCGAAAATCTGCTTCATAATCCGCTGGCTGTCCGCCACAGGCGGGATAGCGAGGCCGCGTTTTTCATCTGCCAGCACCAGAATGGTTGTGCCCGGCTGGAAGCCGAACAGCTCCCGGGCCTCCTTCGGAATCACGAACTGCCCTTTTTCGCCAATTTTGATCATCCACGCATACTTTCCCTGTGGAACCTCCATTGAAATAGCCCCCTTTGGTGAGTGTTGAGTGTGGAGTGATGGTATCGCCTGCGGCGATGAATTGAATATGAGGTTCTGCTCTCTCCACTCTTCACTCCTAACTCCTAACTCCCGTAAGTATGATTAATCATACTATTCATACCGACATTTGTCAACACCATTTTTCTTCCGCCGCATATACTACCGGGAGGTGATATTTTGGCTATTGTTCAGACTGACGTACCCATGACCGCCCAGCTGTGCGAGCAGACCATCGGGCAGCTTCTGCGGCGGTATCCCGCTTTTTCCTCCGAAAGCCTGACCACCACCGCCTTTGGGCGGCCCGTTCTGGCCCTGCGCATCGGCACGGGAGAGCGGAAGGTGCTCTACTCCGCCGCCCACCACGCCAACGAGTGGATCACCACCCCGGTGCTGCTGAAATTTCTGGAGGAGCTGGCACAGGCGGCGGAAACTGGCGGAAGGATTTTCGGCGTACCCGCCCGGAACATTCTGAACGCCGCCACCATTTACGTTGTGCCCATGGTTGACCCGGATGGGGTGGATTTGGTCACCGGGGCCATTGAGCCGGGGACGCTGGAATATACCGCCGCCCAGACCCTGGCGGACAATTACCCATCGATTCCCTTCCCCGAGGGCTGGAAAGCAAACCTGCTGGGGGTTGACCTGAATCTGCAATACCCCGCCGGGTGGCTCCGGGCCAGAGAGATCAAATTCTCTCAGGGCTTCACCAAGCCCGGACCCCGGGACTATGTGGGCCGTGCCCCGCTGAACCAGCGGGAATCCATCGCACTGGCCCGGTACACGGAGGAAGTTGACCCGGCGCTGGTCATCGCCTTCCACACCCAGGGCGAGGTGATCTACTGGCAGTTTGGGGACTATGTTGTGCCCGGCGCCCGGGCGCTGGCGGAGGAATTTGCCCGGCTCAGTGGCTACGCTTTGGAGGACACCCCCTACGAATCCAGCTTCGCCGGGTACAAGGACTGGTTCATCCAGCAATGGCAGCGGCCCGGCTTCACCATCGAGTCAGGCCAGGGAGAAAGCCCCCTTCCCTTAAGTCAGTTTGATGATATTTACAAGGCAAATCTGGGCATATTGGTTACAGGGGCAACCGGTCTGCCCGGCGGCATTTAAAAAATCCCCCCCCCGGTGCATTGCATTTCCAGAATAAATGGGATATAATGGCAAAAACGCAAAAGGAGGGGACCTATTATGACGGGACAGCTGTCCGCTCAGGTTCTGGAAATCATCCGCAAAATGCAGCAAAACGAGCTGACGGAAAGTGTGATCTACGAAAAAATCGCCGTCTTCGCCAAGGGAGAGGAAAACAGGCAAACCCTGCTGCGCCTGTCCCGGGAGGAACGGGCCCACTATGAGATCTGGAAAAAGTACACCGGCATCGAAATGAAGCCGCAGGGCGGCAAGGTGCTGAAATATACGATGCTTGCCCGGGTTCTGGGCTTCACCTTCGCGGTGAAGCTGATGGAAAAGGGCGAGGAGAACGCCCAGGAGGAATACGCGCTGCTGGCGGAAGCGGTTCCCGAAAGCATCCAGATTCGCGCTCAGGAGGAAGAACATGAGCAGTCCCTGCTGGGTATGTTGGACGAAGAACGGCTGCAATATGTAGGCAGCATGGTGCTGGGCCTGAATGACGCGCTGGTGGAGCTGACCGGCTCTCTGGCTGGCTTCGCCTTCGCCCTGCAAAACAACCGCCTGATCGCCCTGTCCGGGCTGATCGTGGGAGTCTCCGCCACCTTCTCCATGGCCTCCAGTGAATTTCTGGCAGCCCGCAGTGATGGCCGCAGCGATGCTCTGAAATCCTGTTCCTACACCGGCATCGCCTATCTGATTACGGTGGTGCTGCTGATCGCACCCTACCTCCTCTTTGGTGCGGCCCAGTACATCCCGGCGCTGATCTGTATGCTAGTCATGGTGGTGCTGATTATTGCCGGCTTTACCTACTACACCAGTGTTGCACAGGATCAGCCCTTCAAAAACCGCTTTCTGGAAATGGCGCTGATCAGTATCGGCGTGGCTGTGGTGTCCTTTGTTGTGGGCGTTCTGGCCAAGAAGTTCCTTGGCGTTGACCTGTAATCCGAAAAAGCGGCAGTCTCAGGACTGCCGCTTTTCCTATTTTAATAATACGCAATTTTCCAGTTGACGAACGCAGCAAAAGCTTATATAATAAACTTGTGCTTATTAATGAATCTACAAGGAGGGAGCGCCATGACACAACGGGAGCGGCAGATTTTGCAGCTCATTGAAGCCGACCCCATGATCTCCCAGCAGGGAATCGCGGACGCTCTGGGCATTACCCGATCCTCCGCCGCCGTCCACATCTCCAACCTGATGAAAAAGGGCTGCATCGCCGGAAAGGGCTACGTCCTGCGCAGCGGCAGCTATGTCGTGGTAGTGGGCGGCGTCAATGTGGATATCGGCGGACGGGCCTTCGCGCCGCTGGTTTCCGCGGACTCCAACCCCGGCAGGGTCAGTGTGTCTCTGGGCGGCGTGGGACGGAACATTGCCCACAACATGAGCCTCATGGGTCTGGATGTAAGGCTCCTGACCGCCTATGGCGACGACCTTCACGGAGAGCGGGTGGCCGCCTCCTGCTCCGGATTGGGCATCGACCTGAGCCACGCCCTGCGCGTCAGCGGCGGCACCACCTCCACCTACCTGTATCTTTCCGATCCGGCGGGTGAAATGGCCCTGGCGGTGTCGGATATGTCCATCTGCGACAAAATCACACCAGCCTATCTGGCGGCGAACCTGCCCATTCTGCAAAACGCCCAGGTCATTGTGGCAGACACCAACATTCCCGCCGAAACATTGCAATATCTGGCGGAGACTGTCACCGTCCCCCTGTTCGTTGACCCGGTTTCCACCGCCAAGGCGGAAAAGCTCCGGCCCATTCTCAGCCATATCCACACCCTGAAGCCCAACCGTCTGGAAGCAGAGCTGCTGTCCGGTGTGCAGATCACGAACAGGGCGGATATGGAAAAAGCCGCCGACGCGCTGATTGCCATGGGCGTGCATCGGATGTTCATTTCTCTGGGTGCCGACGGCGTATTCGCCGCCATGGGAAATCAGAAGCTGTGGCTTCCCAACATCCCCGGTCACATGGTGAACACCACCGGCTGCGGCGATGCCTTTATGGCGGCGCTGGTCTGGGCATACCTGGAGGGCAGCGATCTGGAAACCACCGCCAAAGCCGGGCTTGCCGCCGGCTCCATCGCCTTGGAATCCCCGGAAACCATCAACCCTAAGATGTCTGTATTGGCTCTGAAAACCAGAATGGCGTAATAGTTTGGAGTGCGAAGTGTGGAGTGTAAATCAGGTTCCTCTCACTTCTAATTTCTAACTTCTCACTCCTAACTTCAAACTCCTCACTAAACAGAAAGGGAAGAATAACTATGAATATGAACAAGTATCTGGACGTCAACCCCGAAGTCGCCGCCGCCATTGCCGCGGGCAAGCCCGTTGTGGCCCTGGAATCCACCATCATCTCCCACGGTATGCCCTATCCCCAGAACGTGGAGACCGCGCTGAACGTGGAGAAGATCATCCGGGAAAACGGCGCGGTGCCTGCCACCATCGCCATCATCGGCGGACGGCTGAAGGCCGGTCTCACCGCTGAGGAAATCGAATACTTCGGCAAGAAGGGGCAGGCCATCGCCAAGGCCTCCCGCCGGGATCTGGCTGTTCTCTGCGCCCGGGGTGAGGACGGTGCCACCACCGTCACCACCACCATGATGATCGCCCATATGGCAGGCATCAAGGTCTTCGCCACCGGCGGCATCGGCGGTGTCCATCGGGGTGCCGAGACCACCATGGACATCTCCGCCGATCTGGAGGAACTGGCCCAGACTCCCGTGATGGTGGTCTGCGCGGGCGCCAAGTCCATTCTGGATCTGGGTCTGACGCTGGAGTATCTGGAAACCAAAGGTGTGCCCGTCATCGGCTACGGCACCGAGGAGCTGCCCGCCTTCTACACCCGCCAGTCCGGCTTCGGCGTGGACTACCGCATGGACAGCCCCGAGGAGCTGGCCGCAGCCTTCAAGGCCAGCCACGAGATGGGTCTGAAGGGCGGTATGCTGGTGACCAACCCCATCCCCGAGGAGTACGCCATGCCGCTCGACACCATCAACGCCGCCATCGATCAGGCCATTGCCGAGTGCGAGGCCCAGGGCATCCACGGCAAGAAGACCACACCCTTCCTGCTGGCCCGGGTTGCCGAACTCACCGGCGGCGACAGTCTGGCGTCCAACATTCGTCTGGTTTACAACAACGCCAAGGTGGCCGCTCAGACCGCCGCTGCCTACTGCAAGCTGTAATTTCGCTTCACTGGGGGGAGAAATTCTCCCCCCAGTGAAAAAACATGGACCTTCCGAAAAAAAGGATTGCAAATTCCGGAAATCCATGTTATAATCCCGAATGTGTCCGTTCAAAGGATGACGCTCCAACATTGGGATGTCGCCAAGCGGTAAGGCATCAGACTTTGACTCTGACATTCGTCGGTTCGAATCCGGCCATCCCAGCCAAATACGATCCGCTAGCTCAGTCGGTAGAGCAACTGCCTTTTAAGCAGTGGGTCTGGAGTTCGAATCTCCAGCGGGTCACCAAAAGGCCAGACACCCATCGGGGTGTCTGGCCTTTTGCCGTTGGTGCTTCGAACGCAAATTGCGAACCGGTTCCACGGGACTGAACCGCTCCCGTTTTGGCAAAATCACTCAACCGTGACACTTTTCGCCAGATTTCTGGG